>JBPCOX010000088.1:0-2513 GCA_050999825.1 Mycobacteriales bacterium | reverse complement strand
TTGTGTTCGGCCCCTGCCGGGGAGGCAGGGGAGCGCCGGGGACACAGGGGGGGAGGGGCGGGCGAACTGTTCCGCCGCCCACCGCGCCGGCAACGTCCGGCAGGACCACCGACCGAGGGGCCGGCTGGGCGACGGGTGTCTCCTTCTGCCCTCGCTCGGTCGCGGGAGCCGACCGCTGCGGCTCCCCACCCTCGAACCCGGCCGCGATGACGGTCACTCGCACCTCGTCACCGAGCGCGTCGTCGATCACCGCCCCGAAGATGATATTGGCATTCGGGTGCGCCGCGTCCGTGATCAGCTGGGCCGCCTCGTTGATCTCGAACAGCCCCAGGTCGGAGCCGCCCGAGATGTTCATCAGCACACCCTTGGCGCCATCGATCGACGCCTCGAGCAGCGGGCTGGCAATGGCCATCTCGGCCGCCACCGCGGCACGGTCCTCGCCGCGGGCGGAGCCGATGCCCATCAGCGCCGAGCCGGCCTGTGAGAGCACGGACTTGACGTCGGCGAAGTCGAGGTTGATCAGGCCCGGGGTGGTGATCAGGTCGGTGATCCCCTGTACGCCCGACAGCAGCACCTGGTCGGCCGCCCGGAAGGCGTCGAGCATGCTGGGCCGGTTGGTCATGGACAGCAGCCGGTCGTTCGGAATGACGATCAGCGCGTCCACCTCTGCACGCAGCTCCGCTATCCCGCGCTCCGCCTGCTCCGCGCGGCGGCGGCGCTCGAAGGCGAACGGCCGGGTGACCACGCCGATCGTCAACGCCCCGATCGACTTGGCAACGCTGGCGATCACCGGTGCGCCCCCCGTGCCGGTACCGCCGCCCTCGCCCGCGGTCACGAAGACCATGTCGGCGCCCTTGAGGACCTCTTCGACCTCCTCGCGGTGGTCTTCGGCAGCCCGCCGGCCGACCTCCGGATCGGCGCCGGCGCCCAGGCCCCGGGTCAGCTCCCGACCGACGTCGAGCTTGACGTCGGCGTCGCTCATCAGCAGCGCCTGGGCGTCGGTGTTGATCGCGACGAACTCGACGCCCCGCAGCCCCACCTCGATCATGCGGTTCACGGCGTTGACGCCGCCGCCGCCGATTCCCACCACCTTGATGACCGCCAGGTAGTTCTGCGGAGCTGCCACGTCGGGGCCCTTCAAAGGCACGGCACCAGGGGCGCGACTACGCCCGGGTGCGACTGGTCGGGGGACGTCCAGGGCCGGTGGTGCAGGGAAGTCACCGCCGAGCCGGGACCACAGGCGGGACCGGGGAATCCGTCCCGAACTACTCTCACCTTCAGGTGGAGGCTTAGCAGGGTCCGACCGGAGGGTCAGGCGTTGCTTCAGACTGAAGGTTCGAGGCGGACACTAGAGAGCCGCCCGCCGCCGGTCAAGCGACGCGCGGCACTCGCCGGCACCGTCGTCACGACCGCTGTCACCGCGACCGCCTGGTCAGCTCGGCGAGCACCTCTGCGCCGAGCATGGTCACGTCGCCGGCGCCGAGGGTCAGGACGAGGTCCCCTGAGCGCGCCCGGGCGGCCAGCCGCGCGGCGACCGCGGACCAGGACGGCTCGAAGGCCACCGCCTCGACCGGCAGTGGCACCGCAGCTGCGACGGCGGCGCCGGTCGCGCCGGGGATCGGGCTCTCGCCGGCGGCGTAGACCTCCATCACCACCACCGAGTCGGCGAGCGCCAGAGCCGTGCCGAACTCGGCCCGAAAGGCCGCCGTGCGGCTGTAGCGGTGGGGCTGGAAGGCAACGATCAGCCGGCCGCCGGCGGCCACCTCACGAGCGGCCTGGAGGTCGGCCCGGATCTCGGTCGGGTGATGGGCATAGCTGTCGAACACCCGTACGCCGCCGGCGCTGCCCTTGAGCTCGAACCGGCGCCGGGCGCCGGCGAAGCTGCCCAGACCGGAGCGCAGACCGGCGAACGGCTGGTCGAGGAGCAGTCCGGCGGCGAGCGCCGCCGCCGAGTCGAGCGCGTAGTGCCGGCCGGGCACCGCGAGCCGGATCTGGCCCAGTCGGCGGCCCGAGGCCACGGCCGTGTACGCCGAGGACCCGCCGCGGAGCGCTAGACCCTCGACCCGCAGGTCGGCCGCCGCCGCCTCGCCGTAGGTGTGCACCCGAAGCCCGCCGGCCCGGGCCCGGTCCGCGAGCCGGCTGGCGCCGGGATCGTCGAGGCAGGCCACCAGGGCACCCGCCGCGTCGATGCGGGTGAGGAACTTCTCG
The DNA here is from genome assembly GCA_050999825.1 of Mycobacteriales bacterium. Taxonomy (GTDB): domain Bacteria; phylum Actinomycetota; class Actinomycetes; order JALYNC01; family JALYNC01; genus JBPCOB01. The sequence continues at coordinate 305 of JBPCOX010000088.1, read as the reverse complement.
AACGCCGACTCGACCGCCGCCGCGTCGGCGTAGTAGTCCAGGTGGTCGGGCTCGACGTTGGTGACCACGGCGACGTAGGGCGAGAGCAGCAGGAACGACCCGTCGCTCTCGTCGGCCTCGGCGATGAACATCTCCCCCGAGCCGTGGTGGGCGTTGGAGCCCGGCTCGTTGAGGTCGGCGCCGATCGCGAAGGACGGGTCGGCGCCGCAATGCTGGAGGGCCACCGTGAGCATGGAGGTCGTCGTCGTCTTGCCGTGCGTGCCGGCCACCGCCACGCCGAGCCGGCCCGCCATCACCTCGGCCAG
>JBPCOX010000044.1:0-5535 GCA_050999825.1 Mycobacteriales bacterium | reverse complement strand
CGTGCGGACACCGCCTCGGCGGACGAGATCTTCGCGGCGCTGGCCGAGCTCGCGGACGAGGTCGTCGGTGACCATCAGATCCGGGGCGTCGGAGTCGGCTGCGGTGGGCCGATGCAGTGGCCGGCCGGGCGCGTCTCGCCGCTGAACATCGCCGCCTGGCGTGACTTCCCGCTGCGGGAACGGCTGGCCGCGCACTTCCCCGGACGTCCGGTGCGACTGCACAACGACGCCGTGTGCGTCGCCGCCGGGGAGCACTGGCGCGGTGCCGGCCGCGGGAGCCGCAACCTGCTCGGCATGGTGATCTCCACCGGCGTGGGTGGCGGACTGGTCCTCGACGGTCGGCTGGTCGATGGCGAGCGCGGCAACGCCGGTCACATCGGTCACGTGATCGTGGCGCCGGACGGCCCCCAGTGCGTCTGCGGTGCCCAGGGCTGCCTGGAGGCGGTGGCCCGCGGCCCCGCCGTGGTGCTCTGGGCCCGTGACCAGGGCTGGACCGCGCCACCGACGGCCGGCGGTCCCGAGCTGGTGGCCGATGCCACCGCCGGTGACCGGATCGCCATCGCCGCACTCGAGCGCGCCGGCCGCGCCACCGGCATCGCGATCGCGTCCGCCACCGCCCTGTGCGACCTGGAGGTGGTGAGCATCGGCGGCGGCCTCAGCGCCGCCGGCAGCCTGCTGATGGGGCCCCTGCAGGACGCCGTACGCCGCTACTCCCGGCTCGAGTTCGCGCGCGGTGTACGGGTCGTGCAGGCCCAGCTCGGGCAGTCGGCCGGCCTGGTCGGCGCCGCCGCGTTGGTGCTCATGGAGGACCGCTACTGGTCGGCCGACTGAGACAGGGCGACCGGCAGCTCGGCGACGAAGCCGGCCAGCTCCTCGGCTACCCGTTCCGGGCACTCCTCCGGGAGCAGATGCCCGCCGCCGGAGACCGGGACGAACACCGCGCCGGGCAGCTCGTCGGCGAGCCGGCGCCCGTACGCCGCCGAACGCACCCGGTCCTCGGTGCCCCACAGCACCAGCACGGGCGGGCAGTCTGCCCCCAGGATCTCGAGTGCCGTCGCCGTCTCGCGAAGGTCCATGGCGCGTACCAGTCGGAGCAGGCTGCGGGCGCCATCCGGTGCCCGCAACGGCGCCCGGTAGTGGCCGAGCTCTCGCGCGGACAGCCGGCCAACCAGGCGGCGTGCAACGTGCTGGGAACGCCTCAGCAGCGCGGCGTACGCCTCGCCCACTCCTGGCAGCAGCAGCGGTACGACGGCCGGCGGCGGCCAGGCGTGGGCATGCAGCGGTGAGCCGAGCAGCGCGATCCCGATCACCCGGTCCGGAGCCATCGCGGCCAGCTGGAGCGCCACCGCGCCACCCTCGTCGTGTCCCGCCACCACCACCTGGGGCAACGCCAGCTCGTCCAGCAGCCCGTGCAGCACCGCAGCTTGCTCGGTCATCCGGTATCCGCGCCGGCGCGTCCGCTCCGAGCGGCCGAGCCCGACCAGGTCGGGCGCCACGGTTGGTACCTTCGACTCGAGGTCGCGCATCGCGTTGCGCCACAGGTACGACGAGGTGGGCACCCCGTGCAGCAGCAGCAGCGGTACGCCGCCGGTGCGGCCATGTGCCACGACATGCAGCCGGACACCGTCCACGACCACGTCCCGGCCCAGGAGCGGGTGCGGGTCCAGCATCGGTGCCCCTTCCGCCGGTGAGACGCGCAGGCTACCGATGGAGCCTTCGACCGGGGACGCTGCGTGGACGGATGCGACACTGGCCGACATGACGGTGGTGACCCGGCTGGTCACGCTCGATGACGTGCAGGCCGCGCGCGAGCTGTTGGCCGGTGTGGTGCGGGTCACCCCGCTGGAGGGCTCGCGGCCCTTGTCCGCGCAGGTCGGCGGCCAGGTCTCGCTCAAGTGCGAGAACCTGCAGCGAGCCGGCTCCTTCAAGATCCGAGGCGCATATACCCGGATCTCGCGGCTCACCGACAGTCAGCGTGCGAGCGGGGTCGTGGCAGCCAGCGCAGGGAACCACGCCCAAGGCGTGGCGCTCGCGGGCAGCCTGCTCGGCACGGCGGTCAAAGTCTTCATGCCGGAGACGGCGGCGCTGCCCAAGGTGGAGGCGACCCGGTCCTACGGCGCCGAGATCGAGCTATTCGGCCGCACCGTCGACGAGGCGCTGCTCGCCGCTGCGGCGTACGCCGAGTCCTGCGGCTCGGTGTTCATCCACCCCTTCGACCACCCCGACGTCATCGCCGGCCAGGGAACGGTCGGGCTGGAGATCCTCGAGCAGTGCCCCGAGGCGCGCACGATCGTCGTCTGCACCGGGGGCGGCGGGCTGGTCTCCGGGATCGCGGCCGCCGTTCGCGGCCTGCGACCCGACGTCCGTGTGGTCGCCGTCCAGGCGGCGGGCGCCGCGGCGCTGCCGCACTCGTTGGCGGTGGGTGAGCCGGTCGCGCTGGAATCGGTCTCGACCATGGCCGACGGGATCGCCGTCGGCAAGCCCGGCGAGCTGACCCTGGCCCATGTCGAGGCGTTGGTCGACCGGGTGGTCGAGGTCTCCGAGCAGTCGATCTCCCGCGCCTTGCTGCTCTGCCTCGAGCGCAACAAGCTGGTGGTCGAGCCGGCCGGTGTGGCGGCCGTCGCGGCGATCATGGACGAACCGCACGCGTACGAGCCACCCGTGGTTGCCGTGCTCTCCGGCGGCAACATCGATCCGGTGCTGATGCTCCGGGTCATCCGGCACGGGCTGATCGCGGCCGGTCGCTATCTCTCGTTCCGTCTCCGGGTGCCGGACCGGCCGGGCGAGCTGGCCCTGCTGCTGGCCGTACTGGCCGAGTCCGGGGCCAACGTTCTCGACGTGGGACACCTGCGGACAGGGCCGGAGCTGCGCGTCGACGAGGTCGAGGTCGCTCTTCAGTTGGAGACCCGCGGACCCGATCACAGTAAGCAGGTGCAGGCGCACCTGAGCGAGGCTGGCTACCCCCTGGTCTTCGGCTGAGGAGTCGTCGGCTTGCCGGTGCGCCGGCCGCTCGACAGACTGCGGCGTGCGGCGATCACCGCGCGCCGGAACCTGGGGGATGCGTTGAACACCGAGGACAACCCGACGATCGGGTTGCATCTCGACGGCTTCACCCGCCAGCTGCTCGACGCGCTGCCGATGTCCGTCCTGGTCGAGAGCCCGACCGGCGAGATCCTCTACTGCAATGCCGCCTCGACGGCGGTCTACGGCTGGTCGCCGGAAGAGGCCGTCGGCCGGTCCGCGCTCGAGCTCGGCATCGCCGCGACCGATCAGCGAGTGACGGTGGAGATCCTCGCCGCGCTGGTGGCTGGGAAGGCTTGGTCCGGCGAGTTCACGGCGCGGACTCGTACCGGCCAGTCCCTGATCGTGCGGGTGACCGCGGCGCCGCTGGTCGAAGGCGGCGAGACGGTGGCCATCGTGGCGGCGTCGACGGATGTCACCCAGCGGCGGCTGGCCGACGAGGCGTTCGGGCTGCTCGACACCCTGATGACCAGCGCCCCCGTCGGGCTGGCGTTCTTCGACACGGATCTGCGATACGTCCGGGTCAACGCTGCGCTGGCGCAGATGAGCGGGCTGCCGCCGGAGGCCCACATCGGTCGGCGCATCGCCGACCTGCTGCCCGGTGTCGAGGCTGGAGCGAGCGCCCTGTTGGCCCGGGCCCTCGCCGGCGACGAGCCGGTCTGCGACGTGGAGCTGACCGGCGTGACACCGGCCCGACCTGGAGTGCTTCGCACCTGGCTGAGCTGCTGCTACCCGCTCCGGGGACCCGCCGGCAAGCCGGTCGGTGCCGGTCTCGTCGTGGTCGAGATCACCGAGCGCAAGCGGCACGAGGCCGAGCGGGAGCGCCTGCTCGCATCCGAGCGGGCCGCCCGTCAGGAGGCCGAACGGGCGCAGAGCCGGCTGGCCCTGCTCGCCGAGGCCGGGTCCCGGCTGGCCAGCTCGCTCGATCCCGTGACCACGCTGGCCAACGTCGCGCAGCTGTTCGTGCCCCGTGTCGCCGATCTATGCGTGGTGGACCTGCTTGAGGGCGACGCTCTGCGGCGGGCGGCCGTGGTGGTGGCGGACGAGGACCGCCAGCGGTCGCTGGCCGCCTCGCTACGGGACCGGCTCCCCTCGCTCGACGGTGCGAACCCGGTGGCGCAGGTCCTGCGCACCGGCCGGCCGATGGTCATCCCGTCGGGACTGGCGGATCGTGTCCTCGACGCTGCCGACGCTGCCGACGCTGCCGGGGCCGACGTCACCGGCGGGTTGACCGGCAGCTCGGCGATCGTCGTACCGCTGGTCGCCCGCGGCCGGGTGCTCGGCACGCTCGCCCTGGCTTCGCGGGCGGGCGCGCCGCCGTACGACGACGAGGACCTCGCGGTGACCCTGGAGATCGCCCGGCGGGCGGCGGTCGCCCTCGACAACGCGCGGCTCTATGCCGCCGAGCACCGGATCGCCGACACGCTACAGAGGAGCCTGCTCCCTGCCGAACCGTTGGTGGCGCCGGGTGGCCAGGTGGCCGTCCGCTACCTCGCGGCCGACACCGAGTCCCAGGTCGGTGGGGACTTCTACGACCTGATCGTGGTCGACGACCGGCCGTGGACCACCGCGGTCGGCGATGTCGGTGGCAAGGGCGTGCGGGCGGCGGCAGTGATGGGCCAGCTGCGGGCGGCGGTGCGGGCCTACGCGCTCGAGGGGCACGAGCCGGCCGGAGTCGTACGCCGGCTGGACCGGCTCTTCGGCGTCATGAACGTCTCGGACTTCACGACCTGCATAGTCGCGTCGTACGACCCGGCGACGCGGACGCTGACCTGGGCGAACGCCGGCCACCTACCGGCGCTGGTACGCCGGTCCGACGGGCGCTGTGAGTGGCTGCGCGGGCCGACGGCGCTGCCGCTCGGGTTGGGTGACCTCGGCCGTTCGGCGCAGGAGAGTGAGCGGCTGCACCCCGGTGACCTGCTCGTCCTCTACACCGATGGGCTGGTGGAGCGCCGCGAGGAGAGCATCGACGTAGGGCTGGACCGGCTCCGTCGCGCGACGGTCGAAGCACCATGCGACCCGTAGCAGTTCTGCGATCACGTTCTCGTGCGCCTGCTCGGCGGCGGGCGGCGCAACGACGACGTCGCGTTGCTGGTCTTCCGCGCCGACTGACCTGCCAGCCTGGCATCATCCGCCTGACGTTCCAGCAGTGTGTGCAGAGTTGGGGGGGGCGGAGGGGGGGAAGAGAGGGGGGGGAGCGCGCAGCCACCGGGGGGTTTGGGAAGGATCCGGAGGTGCGCGAGCTCCCCCAGGACGATCTCCAGGCGCTTGAAGAACGTCGCGATGCCCTCCTCGTTCAGATCAAGCTCCTCCTGATACCGAAGGATCCGAACGACCAGAGGAATGTGGTCCTTGAAATTCGTGCCGGCACAGGAGGAGACGAGGCTGCGCTCTTTGCCAACGATTTGTTCCGCATGTACTCGCGGTTCGCCGAGCGCCAGGGGTGGAAGATCGAAGTGCTCAACATGAGCGACAGCGGCGGCGGCATCAAGGAAGTGATCGCGCTCATCGAAG
>JBPCOX010000298.1:0-13313 GCA_050999825.1 Mycobacteriales bacterium | reverse complement strand
CGAGCGCGCACGCCCGGTCGTCCACCCGGTCCCGAGCCTCGCGCCCTACGACAACCTCCAGGCGGCGCTGACCGGGCGCGGCAAAGATCAGCACGCCGCGGAGCGCCTGCTCACCAAGAGCCGCGTGCAGGCGCTCGGCGTAGCGGCGCACGTCGCCCTCGGCCGCGCCGACGAACACCGAGAAGTGCAGCCCGGTCTCGGCGCTCGCGATGGCTGCCGCCCGGCTCAGGTCCTGCAGCTGCGCGTCGGTGAAGGCCTCACCACTCGGCACTGGCACCACCTCCGGTCACCCTGCCGCTCGCCCTGGCGGCGGCCACGGCGGCGTTTGGGTCGGCCGGTCCAGCGAACCAGATCGGGTCGAAGTCCCACGGACGACCCGGCCGGTATCGCGGCCGGTGCCGTAGCCCACCGACCACCACCAGCAACGCGACCAACCCGACGATCGCAAGCGGGATGCCGCCGAAGAGCAGCAGCGCGTTGACCAGCCCGATGCCGTGCTCGGGCTCCTCCCCGTCAGAGAGCGCGAGTGCCGGAGCAGCTGGCAGCAGGAAGGACGCCACCCCGACGACTACGGCGGCGCCCCGGCGCGGCGCGGATAGGGTCACGGTCTCCTCGATCTCGGCCCGGCGGGGTCGTCGCCCGCAGACCGTACCGAAGCGCCGACCGGTTTCCCGCCGAGGGCCTCGGCCAGCCGGCGTACGCCGGGAGCCACCCGCAGCTCCTCCAGCGACACCGGAGCGAAGCCGTCCCCGTCGGGCCTGGCGACGGGGAGCAGCCAGTTCGGGTACTCGGTGGTGGTCCCTGGCCAGTTGGGCCGGCGCGGGTCGCCCACCCCGTCGGCGAGCGCCGCCAGCACGAGCCGGCACGGTGTACGCGCAAGCAGCGCATACATCGCCGCGACCACGTCCGGGGCCGCCGCACCGTCCGCGTCGTCGTACAGTCCCCACGAGCGCAGCGCGGCGAGCAGCTCGGCACGCTCGTGCGGCGGCCCGCCCGCGAGGAAACCGGCCGCGGTCGGCAGGTCGTGGGTCGAGACGCTGGCCGCCGCCTGCTCCCGCCATCGTTGCGGTGGCAACAGCGCACCCTCGTCGTCGCGCTGGAACCACAGCACAGCGCTGCCGAGCATCCCCCGGTCGGTGAGCGCCGCACGCACCCGCGGCTCGACCGTGCCGAGGTCCTCGCCGATCAACAGCGCGCCGGCCCGATGCGCCTCGAGAGCCAGTACGCCGAGCAGCGCCTCGTCGTCGTAGCGGACGTACGTGCCACCCGCCGGAGGCTCGCCGGCCGGAACCCACCACTGCCGGAAGAGTCCCAGAACGTGATCAACGCGCAGTCCGTCGGCGTACCGCAGGACGGAGCGGAGCAGGTCGCGGTAGGGCGCGTAGCCGAGCTCGGCCATCCGGTCAGGGCGCCACGGCGGCAGCCCCCAGCTCTGGCCCATCGGGGCGAACGCGTCGGGCGGCGCACCGATCGTCACCGACTCGGCCAAGACGTCCTGCAGCGCCCAGGCGTCGGCGCCGCCCGGATCGGCGCCCACCGCGAGGTCGTGCAGCACTCCCACCGACATGCCGGCCGCCGCGGCGGCCGCCTGTGCCCGGGCCAGCTGGTCCTCGCAGCGCAGCTGCAGCCAGGCGTGGAAGGCGACCCGGTCCGCCAGAGCGTCAGCCGCCGCGGTGACCTCCGGGCCATCCGGACGCCGGAGCCCGGACGGCCAGTGCTGCCAGGGCAGCCCATGTCGCTCGGCCAAGGCGCAGAACACGGCGTAGGTCTGCAGGGCCGCGCCGCGGTCGAGACGGAACTCCGCCAGCTCGCCGCCATGGTGGCGCTGCGCCAGCGGCCAGAGCAGCTCCCAGGCGACGGCCTTGGCCGCCCACACGGCGTCACGGTCGATCCGGTCGCCGTCGGGCGGCAGTCGAAGCGCATCGACCCGGGCCCGGATCGCGCCGTCGGCGTCGGCGTCGGCGTACTCGGCCATCGCCTCGACCCGCAGGTAGAGCGGGTTCCACCAGCGCCGGCTCGACGGGTAGTACGGAGAAGCCTCGACCGGGGACACCGGCGAGATCGCGTGCAGCGGATTGCACAGCACCGCCGCCGCCCCCTGCTCCGCGCCGCTCCAGCGAACCAGCTCGGCCAGGTCGGCGAGGTCGCCCATCCCCCACGAGCCGGCGGAGCGCACGGCGTACAGCTGGACCGTCCAGCCCCACGCCTGCCGGTCCGGCGCGGCCGGCACGGTGAGCCGGTCGGGGCCGACGACGAGCGTGGCGGTCCCGGCGCGGCCCGCCAGCGTGGCCACCAGCCGGTGCCAGCCCAGCGGCAGGTCCACCGGCGGCCGGCTCGCCCAGGCGGCGTAGCGCTCACCGTCCACCAGCCTGGTCTCCACCGGCTGGGGGGCCACGGGAAGCTCCACCGTCCGGCCGTCCTCGAGCTCGGCCCGGACCCGGGGCGGCGGCCCGGCCGGACCGCGCACGACGACCGGCGCCGGCGAGCCGGGTCGCAGCACCACCGTCGGCGAGAGCAACCGCAGCCATGGCGCCCGCTGTGCCGCCGCCAGCGCCGCCGAAATCGCGTCTTGGGTGCCGGCATCGACGTCGAGCGCCGCGAGCACCCGTACCACGGTGTCCCTGGCCACCACCACCGTCCGGTCGTCCGCACCGACGTACGACGTGGCCACCCCGTGCGCGGCGGCCAGCTCGGCCAGCGGCCGCTCGACCTCCTGGCCGGTCACCCGACTCACCAGATGTCGGGGTGCCGGTCCCGCCACGGGACGGTGGCCTCGAGCTGCGCGGACAGCGCCAGCAAGGTGGCCTCGTCCGCCGGTCGGCCGACCAGCATGACGCCGATCGGCAGCCCCTCGTCCGTCCAGTGCAGCGGGACGTTGACCGCCGGCTGCCCGGTGACGTTGTAGACCGCCGTGTACGGCGTGAACGCGATCTGGCGCTCCAGCTCGGCCGCCGGGTCGTCGTCGTTGCGCAGCCCGCCGACCGGAGCCGGCGGCTCGGCCAGCGTCGGAACCAGCACGGCGTCGTACGCCGCGGTGCGCACGATGGCCTGCCGCGACTGCTGCTGCAGGTCGGCGTAGGCCGCGCAGTACTGCGGCCCGGAGACCACCCGGCCGCGCTCCCGGAGGTAGCGGGTCAGCGGCCGCAGCCGGGCCTCGTCCGCACCGTCCACCGGCGTCAGCGCCGCACCCACCGACCACAGTGTCAGGAACAGCGGCATCGCCTCGGGGCCGAACGGCGCCTCGATGTCCTCGACCTCGTGCCCCAGCTTCTCCAGCACCGAGCTCGCCGACTCGTACGCCGCCAGGCAGTCCGGGTGCAGCCGGTCCTCGATCACGCCCGGCGCACGGTAGCGGCCGATCCGCAGCGGACCGCCGAGCCGGTCGGGGTCGGCGTAGGTCAGGAACGGTCGAGGCGGCGGCGGCGCCCAGTGCGGGTCGCCGGGCATCGGCACCGCCATCGCGTCGAGCATCGCGGCCGCGTCGGCCACCGTGCGGGCCAGCGGGCCGCTCCAGCCCAGGCCGTTGACGTCGCCGCCCAGCGGCCCGTTGCTGACCCGGCCGCGGCTCACCTTGACGCCGAACAGCCCACAGACGCTGGCCGGGATGCGGACCGACCCGCCGCCGTCGCTGCCCTGTGCGAAGGGCACCAGACCGGCGGCGACGGCAGCCGCCGCTCCCCCGCTGGAGCCGCCGGCGGAGCGACCGAGGTCCCACGGCGTACGAGCCGGTGGCGCCACCTCGGGCTCGGTGTAACACGGCAGCCCGAACTCCGGCGTGTTCGTCTTGCCGAGGCTGATCGTGCCCGCGGCACGCAACAGGGTGACGACGTGGCTGTCGAGCTGCGGGACGAAGTCGGCGTACGCCGCGCTGCCCAACGTCGTCCGCACGCCGGCGGTGAGCGCCAGGTCCTTGATGGCGGTGGGTACGCCGTGCAGCGGCGGTACGTCCCCGCCGCCGCTGCGCACCGCTGCCGCCGCGGCGCGCGCCGCCGCACGGGCCGCCTCCGCGGTGACGGTCACGAAGGCGCCGACCGTCATGCCAAGCCGGTCGATCCGGTCGAAGTAGTGATCGACAAGCTCGACGGGGCTCAGCTGTCCCGCCCTGATCGCGGCCGCCTGCTCCAGCGCGGCCAGATCGTGCAGCTCCGCCACGTCAGGCGCTCGCCGTCTCGTCCAGCGCGTCGCCGACGCTGAGGTAGCGGTGCCAACCGGGCTCGACCCGACCGTTGCGCAGGATCCGCCACTGCATCCCGCTCGGGGCGCGCGGCGCGCGGCGCAGCCGCCAGCCCAGGTCGGCGATCGCCCGGTCGGCCTTGGCGTGGTTGCACCGACCGCAGGCCGACACCACGTTGTCCCAGCTGTGCTGGCCCCCGCGGCTCTTCGGTACGACGTGATCGAGGCTCGTCGCCGGCGCGTTGCAGTAGACGCAGCGCCCACCGTCGCGGGCAAAGACGGCCCGCCTGGTGAGTGGGACCGAAGGTCGGTAGGGCACCCGGACGTAGCGGGTCAGCCGCACGACGGTCGGCACGGCCACCACCCTCCGCTCGCTGTGCAGCAGCTCGTCACCGAGCTCCACCGACACCGCTCTCGCGCTGAGCACCAGGACGACGGCCCGTCGCGACGGTACGACACCGAGAGGCTCGTACGTCGCATTGAGCACCAGCGCCTGACCCACGCCCACAAGTCAACTATGCCGGGTCGGCCCTGCGCATCAGGCTTCCGGCCTGCGGCGTCGCGAGACCACGCGACTCACCGGCCGCGCTGGTGTCAGTTTCGGCGCCGGGCCCCGCGTCCGGCGTACCGGCTGCGACACATCGGTGCAGTGAAGCCGGTGTCTCTCGCTGGCGTGAAGATGCCTTGGTCATCGAAGATCTTCGGTGCTCCCGTCGGTCCCCGGCGGTCCCTGGGACACTATCCGCGTGAGCGAGGCAGCCGGCACGACCTTCTACGACGCCGTCGGCGGCGAGGAGGCGTTCCGTCGGCTGGTGGCCCGCTTCTACGCCGGGGTACGGCAGGACCCGCTGCTGCGGCCGATCTACCCGGAGGAGGACCTCGCCGACGCCGAGGTCCGGCTGCGGATGTTCCTCATGCAGTACTGGGGCGGCCCCCGCACCTACAGCGAGCAGCGCGGACACCCGCGGCTGCGGATGCGGCACGCGCCGTTCGCCATCGGCCCGGCCGAGCGCGACGCCTGGCTGCGCAACATGCGCGGTGCGGTCGACTCCCTCGAGCTGGCGCCCGACGCCGACGCCCTCCTGTGGAACTACCTGGAGTCCGCGGCCCACTCGCTGGTCAACCAACTGTGATGGAACCCCTCCCACCGCCGCGGTGACCGTTGTTGCTTGTACTCGCAGGATCCGCCGAATCTTGCGAGTGGAGGTCACTTGGATCAAGCCGGCGGGTGCGCTGGTCTAGTCGCGGACCAGCTTGCGATAGGTGACCCGGTGCGGCCGCGCCGCCTCCGCACCCAGTCGGGCGATCTTGCTGGCCTCGTAGTCGGCGTAGTTGCCCTCGAACCAGACGACCTCGCTCTCGCCCTCGAATGCCAATATGTGGGTCGCGATCCGGTCGAGGAACCAGCGGTCGTGACTGATCACTACCGCACAGCCGGGGAAGGTAAGCAGCGCGTCCTCGAGCGAGCGCAGAGTGTCCACGTCGAGGTCGTTGGTCGGCTCGTCGAGCAGCAACAGGTTGCCGCCCCGCTTCAAGGTGAGGGCCAGGTTGAGCCGGTTGCGCTCGCCTCCGGAGAGGACGCCAACCGGCTTCTGCTGGTCCGGCCCCTTGAAGCCAAAGGTGCCGACGTACGCCCGGCTCGGCATCTCGCGACTGCCTACCTTGATGTAGTCGAGACCGTCTGAGATCGCCTGGAAGACCGTCTTGGCCCCGTCGAGACCGGAGCGGGACTGGTCGACGTAGGCGATCTGAACGGTCTCGCCGACCCGCAGCTCGCCGCCGCCGGGCTGCTCCTCGCCGATCAGCATCCGGAACAGCGTGGTCTTGCCGGCGCCGTTCGGCCCGATGACACCGACGATGCCGCCCCGGGGCAGCGAGAACGACAGCTCGGCTATGAGCAGCAGGTCTCCGTACGCCTTGGTGAGGCCCGACGCCTCGACGACGACGTTGCCGAGCCGCGGGCCGGGCGGTATCGCGATGTCGTCGAAGTCCATCGGCTTGGACTGCTCGGCTGCGGCGACCAGCTCCTCGTAGCGGTTGAGCCGGGCCTTGCCTTTGGCCTGCCGGCCGCGGGCGTTGGAGCGCACCCACTCGAGCTCGCGCTCGAGGATCTTCTTGCGGTTGGCGTCCTTCTGCCCCTCGATCCGCATCCGGGTGGTCTTGGTGTCGAGGTAGGTCGTGTAGTTGCCCTCGTAGGGGTAGGCCCGGCCGCGGTCGAGCTCGAGGATCCACCCCGCCACGTTGTCCAGGAAATAGCGGTCGTGGGTGACGGCGAGCACCGTGCCGGCGTACTGCGCCAGGTGGTTCTCCAGCCACTCCACGCTCTCGGCGTCGAGGTGGTTGGTGGGCTCGTCGAGCAGCAGCAGGTCCGGCTGCTGGAGCAGCAGCTTGCACAGCGCGACCCGGCGCCGCTCCCCGCCGGAGAGCACGGAGACGTCGGCGTCGCCTGGCGGCACGCGCAACGCGTCCATGGCCATCTCGACCTGACTGTCGAGCTCCCAGCCGTTGACGTGCTCGATCTTCTCCATCACCTCGCCCTGCTCAGCGAGGAGTACGTCGAAGTCGGCGTCCGGCGCGCCCATCTTCTCGTTGATCTCCTCGAACCGGATCAGCAGCTCTCGGGTGGCCTTTACGCCTCCCTCGACGTTGCCGCGGACGTCCCTGCTCTCGTCGAGCTGCGGCTCCTGCATGAGGATGCCGACCGAGGACCCCGGGCTCAGCGTCGCGTCGCCGTTGGACGGATGGTCCAGCCCGGCCATGATCTTGAGAACGGACGACTTGCCGGCGCCGTTGGGGCCGACCACGCCGATCTTGGCACCGGGAAGGAACGCCAGCGTGACGTTGTCGAGGATGACCTTGTCGCCGTGCGCCTTGCGCACGTTGCGCATGGTGTAGATGAACTGCGCCATGGGTTCTGCTGCGTCCTTCGCCTGGGGGGTCTTCGGCGTACGGCGTCGAGTGTCGGCGTACGCCGTCCAGCATGCCTGCCGCGAGGGTGGTCGCCCAAACCGGTTCGGCCGCAATCTTGATCATGGCTGGCTGATGGGACACTGAGGCTCATCACGCGCCCGTAGCTCAGCCGGATAGAGCAAGTGCCTTCTAAGCACGAGGTCGCAGGTTCGAGTCCTGCCGGGCGCGCCCTCCCCGGAACGGTTGGTGACGCACCGACGCCGGCTCAGCGGCACAATGCCCGGATGCACTTCGGCCTGTTCCTGCCCCCGTTCGAGGAGTTCGCCGAACCCCAGCGGGTCGTCGAGCTGGCGCAGACGGCCGAGGAACGTGGCTGGGATGGCCTGTTCCTCTGGGACCACATGCTGGCCGAACCCGGAATGGCGGTCGCCGACAGTTGGGTGACCATGGCCGCCGTCGCGTCGGCGACCCGCACGATGCGGATCGGCGCCCTCGTCACGCCGCTGGCCAGACGCCGCCCCTGGGTCCTGGCTCGGCAGATCGTCACGCTCGACCGGCTGTCGAACGGCCGGCTGGTCGTCGGGGTAGGCCTTGGCGACGACGGCTGGGGGGAGTTCAGCTCCTTCGGCGAGCAGACCGACCCGAAGCTGCGGGGTGAGGTTCTCGACGAAGCGCTCGAGCTGCTGCAAGAGCTGATGTCCGGACAGCCGGTCCACTTCGCGGGCCAGCATTTCGCCGTCGACGCGAAACCGTTCCTGCCCCGGCCGATGCAGGAGCCGATCCCGATCTGGGCGGCCTGCCGGTGGCCGAACCGCAAGCCACTCGTCCGCGCCGCCAGGTTGCACGGCTGCTTCCCCATCTTTCCCGCACCCGAGCCGCCGCCGCCTCCCGATCCCGAAGACGTACGCCTGCTGCGCGAGCAGCTGGCGGATCTGGGAGCCCGGCCCGGATTCGATCTGGTCATCCGCTACGCCGTTCCTCCAGAGAAGAACGACCGAGCGGAGGCGAGGGCGAACCTCGAGGCGGCGGGAGCCACCTGGGTGCTGGCCAGCTTCGGCCCGGGACAGCCCGTCGACATGGTTGAAGAGATCGTCCAAAGCGGACCATCGTCGTACTTCTGACCGGTGGGAAGCCGCCGCTGCTCTCCGCGTCGCCCGGGCGGCGTGACGTCTCGACCGATGGGTACCCGTGCGGCATGCCGAATTCCGAAGCACATGGCCGGGTAGCTGACGCCGACGGAGACGAGACTCGCGGGGAGGCGGTGGCTCAGTCGTCCGAGTCGGCGTACGACGCCGACTACGCCGCCGCCGAGCAGGGGCCAGATGACGCAGACGTCAACGCCAGAGCGGACCTGCTGCCGGAGGAGCGGGCCGCCGGTAGCGATGACCCCGAGGCGCAGGCGAGAGCGATTCTCGAGGACTCGCTGCTGCGAACCGAGGTGCCCGGGACCGCGCCGAGCACGCACCTGGAACACCGACGTTCCGAGGACACCGTCTGAGGCGCGCCGTCGCCCACCTACCGGTCGGCGGGCGCGCGGGTGATCCGCCGCATCAACAGCACGCTCGCCGCCGTGACGGTCGCCAGCAAAGCCAGCGGGATCGGCAGACAACAGCCGCCGACCGAGACCCGTGCGCCGCGCCGGGTGGTCGTCGAGTAGTAGGGGAAAGGCCCGAAGAGCCCGACCCGGCCGCGCCGACGAAGGGCGTTGCCGGGCGGTAGCCCGCGATAGGGGCTGTACGCCCGCGGGACTCCGGGGGGCGGGGGCGGTCGCCGCCCCCGGAACAGCCGCTTCAGCACGAAGGCGCGAGCAAGAAGGCGCAGCAGACCCATGGGCCGCTCGTTACCCGCGCCGCACGACGGTCAAGCCGCCGGTCCCGCGACCCACCGCCCCACCGCGCCCAGGCACTCACGCCATGTGGCGCAACGCATCAAGCAGCCGGTCGACCTCCGCGGCGGTGTTGTAGTGCACCAGGCCGGCCCGGACGGCGCCGCCGGTGTCCTCCAGGCCGAGCCGGCGCATGAGCTCGAAGGCGTAGTAGTTGCCGTCCCACGTGCAGATGCCCTCGCCGCCCAGGCACTCGGTCACCTCGCGGGGGGCCCGGTCACCCAGCCGGAAGGCCACGGTCGGCGTACGCCGCGCGGCCGCGCCGTAGACCCTGGCGCCGGGCAGCTCGCCCAGCCCGGCGAGGAGCTTGCCGAACAGCTCCGCCTCGTAGTCGGCCACCGCGGCCATCGACCGCAACACCCGCTCCCGGCGGTTTCCCGTGCCGGGCACCAGGTCGGCTAGGTGGTCGACCGTCGCGGCGAGGCCGGCGTACAGCTCGAAGGGCGGCGTCCCGGTCTCGAACCTGTCCGGCACGGTCTCGGGTGAGGGGATGAGCTTGTCCGGCCGCAGCGACTCGAGCAGGGCGGGGTCGGCGACGACCGCGCCCAGATGCGGCCCGCCGAACTTGTACGACGAGAGCGCGAAGAAGTCGGCGCCGAGGCCCCCGACATCGAGCGGCACGTGCGGCGCGGCATGCACCCCGTCGACGTAGACGAGCGCTCCGGCGGCGTGCGCCCGGTCCGCGATCGCCCGTACGTCCGGACGGGTGCCGACGGCGTTGGACGCGGCGGTCACCGCGACCAGCCGGGTGCGCTCGGACACCAGGTCGTCGTACTGGTCGACCGGCAGCTCGCAGGTCTCGGGATCGATATCGGCCCACCGCACCTCAGCCCCCACCCGCTCGGCCGCAAGAACCCACGGCCGCACGTTGGCGTCGTGGTCGAGCCGGCTGACCACCACCTCGTCTCCGGCTGCCCACGTCTTGGCCAGCGCGCCGGCGACCGCAAAGGTCAGCGTCGTCATGCTGGGTCCGAGAACGACGCCGCGCAGGTCGCCACCGGTCAGGTCGGCCACCGCCAGCCGAGCCGCATCGACGGTGGCGTCGGCGCGCACGGAGGACGCGAAGGGGCCATGGCGGTTCGAGACCGCCGACCGCAGGCTGGCGGCCACCGCATCGGTGACCACACCGGCTACCTGGGTGCCGCCAGGACCGTCGAGATGGACGAGCCCTTCGGCGAGGGCGGGGTAGCCGGCGCGGACCTGCTCGATGTCGAACACCCGCACAGTTCTACTCCGCCTCTACTCCGCCGCTGCCGGCACCGTCCGCCGCCACATGTCGTGCTGCCGCGCCCGTCGCATGCCGACGGATTCATAAAGGACCAGTGCACCGGTCTCGTTGCCGGTGTCGACGCCCAGGCCCACGCGTGGCTGGCCGCGCCGGTGGAACTCGGCGAACGCCGTCAGCAGCAGCCGCCGGCCCAGACCCCGACCGCGGTACGCCGGCAGCACGCCGAGGCCCTGCACCCAGCCCTGCTCCTCCATCGTCCTGCCGATCAGCCCGGCCACCACCGCCCCGTCCAGTTCCGCGAGCCACCACAGCGACTCGTCGAAGCCACTTCGGGCCGACTGCCGGGCCCACCAGACGTCGTAGGACTCCGCGGTACTCCCGAAGTGGTCGCCGAACGCGGTCGTCATGACGGCGTGCATGGCTCGCCGGTCGTCCGCTCCGGCGGCCGGCCGGACCTCCCTGCCGGCGGCCTCCGGGAGCGGTGGTGGGCGGTCGCCCAGATCCGCAACCATCCGCGAGAACCGGCGTACGGCGGTGTAGCCGGCTGCGGCGAGCTCGCCGGCGAGGCGGGTGTCCGTCGTCGTGCTTGGCACCGTGACCAGCATGCTCGAATGGCCTGCGGCCGCCGCCTGCCCGGCGGCACGGACCTCGAGCAGCCGCAGCAGGTGCGGTCCGACGGACGAGTCCGCGTCCGGGTGGACCACCAGCTCGCCGTCCGCCGTTGGAGACCCGATCCGGTTCAACACCGAGGCGGCTGCCATCAGCCGCTCGCCCTCGGTCACCAGCCAGTAGTCGCGGTCGAGATCCAGGCCCGGCCGGGTCAGGTCCTCGACGACATCGCCCTCTTCGTAGTCGACCTCGCCGATGTCAGCGAGGTCGGCGGCGGCGATGAGGTCGAAGATCGCCCGAACGTCGGCCGTGGTCGGGTGCCGGACGACCAGGTGCACCGGCAGTTCCGAAGTCATACCGACAACTCTGGCGGTCGCCGCGCTGGGCCCCAACCGAAATACTCTGCCGACCGGGTCCGGGAAAGGGGCAGACGTGGCGGGCGATGTCGTAGCGACGGTGCAGGAGGCCTATAGCTTCGCCGGGCCCACGGTCGACCTCGGCGCGCTCGTCGTCGACGGTACGGCGCACGCGGAGGCGCAGGTCCGGCTGCCGCTGGCGATGATGAACCGGCACGGGCTGGTGGCCGGCGCCACCGGCACCGGCAAGACCAAGACGCTCCAGGTGATGGCCGAGCAGCTGTCCGCGGCCGGCGTACCGGTCTTCCTCGCCGACATCAAGGGCGACCTGTCCGGCATGGCTACGGCGGCGCAGCCGAGCGACCGGATCACCGCCCGGGCGGCCGAGGTGGGCGGGAACGAGTGGTCGCCGGCCGGGATGCCGGTCGAGTTCTACGCACTCGGCGGCATGGGCACCGGCGCGGCGGTGCGGGCAAAGATCACCTCGTTCGGCCCGGTGCTGCTCGCCAAGGTGCTCGGGCTGGGCGAGGTGCAATCCTCCTCGCTCGGGCTGGTCTTCCATTACGCCGACGAGAACGGGCTCGACCTCGACGACCTCAAGGACCTGCGCGCAGTCATCACCTACCTGACCAGCGACGACGGGAAGGAGGACCTGGCTTCCCTCGGTGGGCTCTCGAGAGCAACGGCCGGGGTGATCTTGCGCGAGCTGGTCGGCTTCGAGGACCAGGGCGCGGAAGCGTTCTTCGGCGAGCCGGAGCTCGACACCGCGGACCTGCTGCGGACAACGCCCGATGGATCAGGCGTCGTGTCCGTGCTCGAGCTGCCCGGCGTACAGGACCAGCCGAAGCTGTTCTCCGCCTTTCTCATGTGGCTGCTCGCCGACCTCTTCCACGAGCTGCCGGAGGTGGGCGACGTCGACCGGCCCAAGCTGGTCTTCTTCTTCGACGAGGCGCACCTTCTCTTCGACGACGCGTCGAAGGAGTTCCTCGACTCGGTGGCGCAGACGGTCCGCCTGATCCGGTCGAAGGGCGTCGGCGTCTTCTTCGTCACCCAGACGCCGAAGGACGTGCCGGCCGACGTACTGGCCCAGCTGGGCAGCCGGGTGCAGCACGCGCTGCGCGCCTACACGCCGGCCGACGCCAAGGCGCTCAAGGCCACCGTGTCGACGTTCCCGAACTCGGCGTACGACCTCGAGGAGCTGCTGACCACGCTGGGCATCGGTGAGGCGGTGGTCACGGTGTTGTCCGAGACCGGCGCACCGACGCCGGTGGCCTGGACCCGGCTGCGACCGCCGCGCTCGCTGATGGCCCAGCTCGACCCCGCGCAGCAGCGCTCGATGGTGGCCGCGTCCGGGACGGCGCAGCGGTACGCCGAGCCGGTCGATGACGCATCGGCGTACGAGAAGCTGCGGGCGCGTGAGCAGGCACTGCAACAGGCGGTAGGACGCGAGCCCGGACCCGCCCCCGAGCCCGAGCGGCCGGCGGAGCGGCCGGTGCCAACCGGCCGGCCGGCTCCGGCTCCGGATCGAGGTAGGGCTGCGGGCATCTTCGCCTCACCGATCTTCCGGTCCTTCGCCCGATCGGCAGCCAGCGCGGCCGGGCGGGAGATCACGCGATCGCTGTTCGGCACGGCGCCCCGGCGTCGGCGCCGACGGGGGTTCTTCTAGCTCACCGGGTCTGACCGGACTGTCACAACTTGAGCACCGAGTGCGTACGCCGACCGGTTCGCGGGGTACGGGAGGGCCGTCCCTCGACTCGGAGGCCTTCTAGTGCGTCGTACCAAGGTGCTCGCCGTCGGCGTACTGCTGGCGCTGCTCGCCGCCTGCGGTGGCAGCAATGACACGAAGGACAACGCTGGCGTCGGCACCAGTGCGAGCCCGACCCCGTCGGGTGCGTGCGCCAGTGCCGGTGAGACCCGCTTCGCAAAGACGAAGTTCGTGCTGCACGCCGGCGTCGCGTTCGGCGCCTTCCACCGCTACATCTACAAGCCCTACCGCGCCGGAGCGTTCAAGTCCGGCGCTCCTGCGCGGACCAAGGCGCTGGCCAAGGCGGGCGCGTCGGCGCTGGTCGTCGCGGTCGAGATCAAGGCGGCGAAGAACGCCGCGGCCGGCGACCCCACGCTGTGCAAGCTGGTGCCGTCGTTGGACCGGCTC
>JBPCOX010000156.1:0-9721 GCA_050999825.1 Mycobacteriales bacterium | reverse complement strand
AGAGCCGGCCCAGTTGCGTCCGGTCGGGCAGCAGCTCCCATTTGTCGCCGTCTGGCGTACGTGCGAAGCTGCGGCGGTCCCCCGGCAGGCGGACTTCCCCCACCAGCCGCACGTCAGTGAGGGCGCTGCCGGCGTCGGCCAGCCGGAACCTGACCCCACGGTCGTCCACCTCGGGAGGCTTGACCGTGGCTGGGATCATGGTCCCGGCAGCCTAGTTGAGTGGTGGTGTCCCTTCGGTCCGCCGGCGGCCGGGCCCCGGCCCCCCGATGCTCACCTCGGTAGGGGCGGCATCGGGGATCTGGGTCGCTGTCGTCCCGGCCGCAACCCGCAGCAGCGCGCCACGTTCTGCAATCTTGATCCGGTCCCGGCCCTGCGCCCGGCCGAGGTCGACCTCGGCGCCGTCGATCGCGCACCACCCCGGCCACCCCACCACCTGCACCCCGCGGGTCTCGAGCAGCAGCAGCACGCCGTCAGCATTGCGGTTGGGCGCGGGCCGGAGGGACTCGGCGTCCTGGAGCAGCGCAGCGACCGTCTCGGCCGCGTCATGCTTGTTGGTGCCGATGACCCCGGTCGGTCCACGCTTGATCCACCCCGCGACGTACTCCCCCGGCACCGGTAGGCCGTCGCGCAGCACCCGGCCCGAGGCGTTGGGCACGATGCCGGCCGCCTCGTCGAAGGGCATGCCTGCCAGACCCACGCCGCGGTAACCAACCGAGCGCAGCACCATCTGTGCGTCGAGCGTGTGGAGCTCGCCGGTTCCGACGGCGCTGCCCGTGCCGTCCAGCCGGGTTCGCTCCAGCCGCAGCCCACTCACCCGCTCGCTGCCGAGCACCTCGACCGGGCGTAGCAGGAAGCGCAGGTGGAGCCGGCGAGGCCGACCCGCCGGTTCGCGCTCGGCCCACTCCTGCAGCGCCTCGAGGTTGCGCCGCAGGGCCGGCCCGTTGCGCAGTGCCTCCCGGCTGGCGTCGTCCAGCTCGAGCTCGGCCGGGTCCACGATCACGTCGGCGTTGGCCAGGTTGCCGAGCTCGCGCAGCTCCTTGGTCGTGAACTTGGCCTGGGCCGGACCCCGCCGGCCGATGACGTGGATGTCGGCCACCCGGCTGCGGTCGAGCACGCTCAGCACGTGGTCGGGCAGGTCTGTGCCGCGCAGCTCGTCGGGTGTCTTGGCGAGAACCCTCGCCACGTCCACGGCGACGTTGCCCACCCCGATGACCGCCACGCTGCGTGCCTCCAGGGTGAAGCGGTCGACCCGGGCGTCCGGGTGGCCGCTGTACCAGGCGACGAACTCGGTCGCCGACAGGCTGCCCGGCAGCTCCTCGCCCGGTATCTCCAGACGGCGGTCGGCCGCGGCGCCGAAGGCGACGATGATCGCGTCGTAGTAGTCGTGCAGCTCCTCGAGAGTGACGTCGGTGCCGACGGCGACGTTGCCGAGGAAGCGCACGTCAGGCTGCTCCAGCACCTGATGCAGCGAGGTGCTGACCGATTTCATCTTCAGGTGGTCGGGAGCCACGCCGTAGCGGACCAGGCCGAAAGGGGCCGGCAGCCGGTCGAAGACGTCGATCTGCGCGGAACCGTCCCGGGTCAGCGCGGCGGCCGCGTAGACCCCCGCCGGACCGGAACCGATCACGGCGACCCGCAGCACGAGCCAACCTTCACATGTCCGGACCGGCGACATCGCGGCCGATCCGGCGCGGCGTTGGGCCGACCAGCCAGTTGTGGCTGACCCGCTCGGGTCGGTCGAAGGATCAGGCGGTGCCGAAGGAGTACCAGCGGTCCAGCCAGCCGTCGGTCTCCACCAGGTCGCGGTGCTCGGCGAAGACCCGCTGCACCTGCTCCCAGCGCCGGATCGCCATCCGCGCCCACATCGCGAGCAGTGGCGCGGTCAGCCGACGTACCTCCGCCACGATCTCGAGGAACGCCGCCCGGACCCGCTCGGTCAGCCGCACCAGCAGCTCACGTACCTGCTCGTCCATCTGTCTGCGCCTCCTCGGCACCGGCGTACGCCGTCCAGTGTCGCATCTCGATGCCGCCCCGGGTGGAGAAACCGGGCCGAGGGCCCTCCGTGGTGGTGGGCCGACCCTCAGCAGCGCGGCAGCAGTCCGGCGGACAGAGGTCCCAGCCCGGACCCGACCGGCCCGAGGCCCGCCGCGGCGAGCTGGGCTCGAGCCGTTCGAGCACCAGCTCGCGGATGGCGGTGACGAAGTCGGGGTCGGTCCCGACCGTGGCTGCACGGACAAGCCGCAGGCCCAGCGTGTCGGCTCTCTCGCGGGCCTCGACGTCGAGGTCGTAGCGGACCTCCATGTGGTCCGAGACGAACCCGATGGGCACCGCGACCACGTCGGTCACGCCGCGAGTAGCTAGGGTCGTGAGGTGGTCACCGATGTCGGGCTCGAGCCACGGTGTGCGCGGCGCCCCCGAGCGGCTCGAGTATGCCAGCTCCCAGCGGTGCCCGCCGCCGACCCCCTCGGCCACCAGCCGGGCCGCCTCCATCAGCTGGTCGGGGTAGGCGCCGCCGGAAGGGCCGCTGCTCGCCGCCATCGTGGTCGGGATGCTGTGCGCGACGAAAGCGAGATGGGCACTGTCGCGGCCGGCCGGCGGCAGCTCGGCAAGCGCCAGCCGCGTCGAGCGGACCATCGCCGAGACGAAGCCCGGATGGTTGTAGTAGTGACGGAGCTTGTCGATGCTCGGCGCGGAGGGTCCGACCGCGGCCCGAGCCGCCGCGAGATCCTCCCGGTACTGCCGGCAGGCCGAGTAGCCGGCGTACGCCGAGGTGACGAAGGCGACCGCCCGGCGAACGCCGTCCTCGGTCATGCGGGCGACGGTGTCGGCGAGGTAGGGGTGCCAGTTGCGGTTACCCCAGTAGACCGGCAGGGCGATCCCGTGCCGGTACAGATCCGCCTCGACCGCGGCGATCAACGCTCGGTTCTGGTCATTGATGGGACTGACGCCGCCGAAATACCGGTAGTGCCCGGCGACCTCGGCCAGGCGTTCCTCCGGTACGCCGCGGCCCCGGGTGACGTTGCGCAGGAATGGCAGCACGTCATCGGGGCCCTCCGGGCCGCCGAAGGACACGAGCAGGAACGCGTCCACGGGCTGCTCCGGCATGCAGCCCAGTCTGGGCAGCCGCATGCCGGAGCGCCACCCGGGCGCCGAGGAGTCAGCGCCCGAAGGCCGCCGACCAGACCTGCGGCCCGACGATGCCGGAGTCGACATCGAGACCGCGGGCCCTCTCGAACGCAACGCACACCGACGCCGACTCCGGGCCGTACTGCCCGTCGATCGTCAGGCGGTAGCCCAGGCTCGCCATCCGCGTCTGCCACGCCCGGACGTCGGAGCGCACCTGGTGCACCAAGGCGGTGGTGAAGAGCTGGCCGCGGTACGACGTGGACACTGTCGCTGCCGGCGCGGTGGACCGGTAGCTTGCGGTCGAGACCTGGGTGGTCGGAGAGCCGTAGAGCCCGAGCTGGCGAGAACAGGACGGCCAGGGAGACCATCCACGCTGCGCCTGGAGCTGGTAGGCGGCTGCGTCCTGGGTGGCCGAGGAGGCGTTCGACGGCAGCCCCGAGTAGCCGAGCCCCTGCCAGGTGCGCAGGTCGAACTGGTAGGCGCCGTAGTAGCCGTTGCCGGTGTTGATGCTGTAGTTCCCACCGGACTCACACTGGCGCAGCCGGGACCAGCTGTCGGAACCCGCGGCCGAAGCCGGCCCTGCTCCGAGCAGCTCGGCGCCGACCAGCGCGGCACCGAGGGCGCCAGCGGCGATCCGGCGGGCGGTCTTGGTATCCCGGCGGTGTGCGCCGCGGGCATGCAGACGTACGGACAAGGCAAGCGTCCTTCCCCACGCCGGCGAGGTGAGCTGTCGGGTTCGGGCTGGGATTAGCCCGGCCGGACGTTGTCCGGCTTCACCCCAGGGCGCGCCGACTGGGCGCGTCCACGGACCTTGGGTCCCCCGCTCCTGCCCTCGGAAAGATCGAAGCTGCGGCGCGACGGGCAGGATTTGGCGTAGTGCGCGGCCGGTAACCCACCGACGGCAGGCGGGCGTAGCCTAGGCAGCGACGCGAAGTCGCGCAAGCCCAGCGGGCGGCCCGGGTGGTTTCGGCACATCCGGGTTCTTTCTGAAGTCGTGTCCCCGAGTCGGTTGGCTCGTTGCACTGTCCGACCCCCCTGTCCAAACTTCGAACAGGACGGCATGACCGGCACCCGATGGCTCCGCCTAGCGGGCGTGTACGCCGCCGCGACCGCCTGCCTGGTGCTGCCCATGGGCTCGCCGGCGCTGGCCATCGGGCCGGCGGACGACCCCACGCCCACCGTCTCGGCGACGGCCACGGACCTGCCGAGCCCGAGCGACCTGCCGAGCCCGAGCGACCTGGCCTCGCCCTCCGACTCCGCCTCACCGACGGACTCGCCGTCGCCAAGCGACTCCCCCCCGCCAAGCGACTCCCCGCCGCCGAGCGACTCCTCTTCGCCGAGCGACTCCCCCTCGCCGAGCGACTCAGCCTCGCCGACCGACTCCCCCTCGCCGACCGACTCACCGTCAGCGAGCGGCAGCTCTTCACCGAGCTACTCGCCGAGCGACTCACCGTCAGCGAGCGGCTCGGCGTACCCGAGCTACTCCCCGTCACCCGGCGGGGTCCCCGGTCCCCGCTACCGCGGCGGCGGTCACCTCCCGCCACCGGATGGGTCGACGGCCACTGCACCGGTCAGCGTCGCGGTCGCGCTGGGTCCGGCATGGGCCGGCGGGCTCATTCGGCAGCCGGTCAACAGCACGCCCGCCGTTACGCCGAACCGCGCGGCGCACACCGCTCGTCCCGCCGTCGCGCCGCGGATCGTCAAGTCACTCCCCCGGCTCGCCGACCGGGCGTTGCGCAGCCTGCCGGTGATCGGGCCCGTGACACCCACGGCTCTCAGACTGCCGCTGTGGGCCATGCTCGCCATCGCGCTCGGCCTGGTCTGGCTGGCGGCACTGGTGGGGCATGTGGCCGGCGGCGCCCGAACGTAGCGCTCAGGCCCCGATGGCGTGTGCCCCGCCGTCGACGTGCACGATCTCTCCGGTGGTGGCCGGGAACCAGTCGCTGAACAGCGCCACACACGCGCGCCCGGCCGGCTCGGTGTCGGCGACATTCCAACCCAGCGGTGCCCGCCGGTCCCAGAACGACTCGAACTCCTCGTAGCCCGGGATGCTGCGGGCAGCCATCGTGCGCAGCGGACCGGCCGCGACCAGGTTCACCCGGACGCCGCGCGGCCCGAGGTCGCGGGCCAGGTAGCGCGCTGTCGACTCCAGGCCGGCCTTGGCGACTCCCATCCAGTCATAGACCGGCCAGGCCACGGTCGCGTCGAAGTCCAGCCCGACGATCGAGGATCCGGCCGCCATCATCGGCACCGTCGCCCGGGCCAGCGCCGCCAGAGAGTAGGTCGACACCTCGAGGGCGGTGGCGACATCACTCCACGGCGTTTCCAGGAAGCCGCCGCCCAAGGCGCTGGACGGCGCGAACGCGATCGCATGCAGGACCCCGTCCAGCCCGTCGACATGCTCGCGCAGCCGCTCGGCCAGCCCGGCGAGGTCCTCCTCGCTGGTGACGTCGAGCGAGACCACCGGCGCCGGCTGGGGCAGCCGCTTGGCCACCCGTTCCGTGATCGAGCGCCCACGCCCGAAGCCGCTCAGCACGACCGTGGCGCCTTCCTCCTGCGCGAGGCGGGCCACCGCAAAGGCGATGGAAGCCTCCGTCAGCACACC
Organism: Mycobacteriales bacterium; assembly: GCA_050999825.1. Taxonomy (GTDB): domain Bacteria; phylum Actinomycetota; class Actinomycetes; order JALYNC01; family JALYNC01; genus JBPCOB01. The sequence goes on along the minus strand of JBPCOX010000156.1, from coordinate 3,990 downwards.
CGTCACCAGCAGCCGCTTGCCCTCGAGCAGCCCCACGTCGCCCACCTCCGTCGTACGCCGGGAAGACCGTGCATCCTGACAGGTCAGTGCCCCATCCCAAGGCCACCGTCGACCGGGATCACCGCGCCGGTGATGTACGCCGCCGCCGGACCGGCCAGAAAGGTGACCACGCCGGCCACCTCGTCGGCTTCGGCGTAACGGGCCAGCGGGATGCTGGCGAGCAGCTCGGCCCGCCGGTCCTCGGGTAGCGCGGCCGTCATGTCGGTCTGCACGAAGCCGGGAGCCACCACGTTGGCGGTGATCCCGCGCGAGCCGAGCTCACGCGCGATCGACCGGGCGAGTCCCACCAGACCGGCCTTGGCGGCGGCGTAGTTGGCCTGGCCGGCCGAGCCGGTGAGTCCGACCACCGAGGAGATGAAGATCATCCGGCCGGCCCGCGCCCGCAGCATCCCGCCGGTGGCCCGCCGAGCCACCCGGTAGGCACCGGTGAGGTTGGTGTCGAGCACGTCGGTGAAGGCCGCCTCGTCCATCCGGAGCAGCAGGGTGTCGCGGGTGATCCCGGCGTTGGCGACCAGCACCTCCACCTTGCCGTGCTCGGCCTCGACGGCGGTGAAGGCCGCGTCCACCTGCGCCGCGTCGGTGACATCGCAGCGGACGCCGTACAGCCCCGCCGGCGGCGGGCTGGCCCGGTGCGTCACGGCGACCCGGTCGCCCTGGGCGGCGAACGCCATCGCCACCGACAGGCCGATGCCGCGGTTGCCGCCCGTCACCAGCACGGAGCGGCTCATCGTCGTCCGGTCCCCCGTCGTGCGATCTCCATGGCCGGCCACACTCTGCCAGCAGCTCACCGACGTATGTTGGCGGCGTGCAGCCCGCTCGACTGGTCGAGATCAGCAAGTACCTGGCGAAACACCTGCGGCATGACCCCGAGCGGATCGGGCTGAGCCTCGACGAGGGCGGCTGGGTCGAGGTCGACCAGCTGCTGCGGGCGTGCTCGGCGCACGGCTTCCGGCTCACGCGCGGGGAGCTGGACGAGGTGGTGCGCCGCAACGACAAGCGGCGCTACGCCTACGACGTCACCGGCCGGCGGATCCGGGCCAGCCAGGGGCACAGCCTGCCGGTCGACCTGGGCCTCAGCCCGACCGCTCCGCCACCGGTGCTGTTCCACGGCACGGCCGCCGCCGCGCTACCGGGCATCCTCGCCGCCGGACTGCGCCCGATGCGCCGGATCTCAGTCCACCTCTCACCCGACGTGGCGACGGCCCGCCGCGTCGGCGGCAGGCATGGCCCGCCGGTCGTGCTCGCCGTGGACGCCGCCGCCATGGCCCGCCTCGGGCACGCCTTCACGGTGAGCGAGAACGGCGTCTGGCTCGTCGACGCGGTGCCACCCGCCCGCCTGCGACCTCTGGACGGGTGGGGACAGCGGCTGCCGGCCGGTCGGCGCCGCGGTCAGCCCGGGGGCTCGGGCGGCCAACGCCGTACCAGCTCCGCCACCCGGTCGGTCGCCGCCCGGACCGCTGCCGGACCGCCACCCGCCGCGCCTGCAGCCAGGCCGACCAGGTAGGTGGTCAGCGGCGCCGCCGGCCGTGCCACGCCGTGCGCGACGTCGCGGGCGAGGTCGAGCACGAGGTCCCGGTCGGTCTCGCCAGGGAGGCCGAGCTCCTCGCTCACCTGCCGGACCCACTCCTCGAGCGTGTTCACGCCAGCTCCCGGGCCCGCGCCAGCTCCGCCTCGGTGTCACAGTCGAGCCACGGCGGCGGCGTGCCTGGCGACGGCGCCACCGCCACCCGTCGTACGCCGAGCGCCGCCACCAGCCGGTGCATCGAGGCACCAGCCGGAGTCGCCAGCCCCGTGATCGCGGCGCGCAGGGCGTCGGTGCGCCACGCACTGACCAGCGGCTGGTCTCGCCCGTCGGCGTCCACGAGCACCACCCCTTCGACGTCGAGTGCGTCGAGCAGCGTGCGGATCGTGCCCGCCGAGACGAACGGCAGGTCTGCGGCCAGCACCACCACCGTCGCGGCCGACACCCCCACCAGACCGGCGGCCAGTCCGGCGACCGGGCCGCCACCGGGCGGCTGCTCCCGGGTCCAGACGGAAACGGTTGCCGCGACCGGCCGGACCGGCCCCACTATCACGGTGCGCACGGCGTCCGGAACCGCGGCCAGCACCCGGTCCAGCAGCGTCAGGCTGCCGACGAGCTCGCTGGCCTTGTCCCGACCGCCGAGCCGCCGAGCCGAGCCGCCGGCCAGCACGACCGCGTCGTACGCCGGTGCGCTCATCCCCCGATGGCCGACATGGGGCGGTCGGGCTGCAGGAACGCCGGGTCGTCGATGCCGTGGCCGGCGCGCTTGCCGACCACCGCGGCGAGCCAGCGGTCGGCGAGCTCGGTGTCGGTCGCGCCGGCACGCAGCGCGGCGCGCAGGTCGGACTCGTCCCGGGCGAACAGGCAGTTGCGCACCTGGCCGTCCGCGGTCAGCCGGACCCGGTCGCAGCTGGCGCAGAACGGCCTGGTCACCGAGCCGATGACGCCGACCACGGCCGGCCCGCCGTCGACGAGCCAGGTCTCCGCCGGCGCGCTGCCGCGGAACTCGGCCGGGGTGAGCGTCCAGACCGCGCCGAGGCGGTCCAGGATCTCCTCGGCGGTCATCATCTGGCTCCGGTCCCAGGCGTGCTGGGGGTCCAGCGGCATCTGCTCGATGAAGCGCAGCTGGTAGCCGGCGTCCAGGCAGAACCGCAGCAGCTCGACCGCGTCGCCGTCGTTCACACCGCGCATCAGCACCGCGTTGACCTTGACCGGCGTCAACCCGGCCGCGGCGGCGGCGCCCAGCCCGGCCAGCACGTCCGGGAGCCGGTCTCGCCGGGTCAGTGCGAAGTAGCGAGCCCGGTCGACGGTGTCCAGCGAGACGTTCACCCGGTCGAGGCCCGCCTCGCGCAGTGCACCGGCGGTGCGAGCGAGGCCCAGCCCGTTGGTAGTCAGCGAGAGGGCCGGCCGCGGCCGCAGCTGCGCCAGCCGGCGGACGAGGCCGACAACGCCCGGCCGGACCAGCGGCTCGCCACCAGTCAGGCGTACGTCGGTGACCCCGAGGCCCACCGCGACCCCGACCAGCCGGACCAGCTCGTCGTCGGTCAGCAGCTCCGGCTTGGGCAGCCAGGCCAGGCCCTCCGCCGGCATGCAGTACGTGCAGCGCAGGTTGCACCGGTCGGTCAGCGAGACGCGTAGGTCGGTGGCGATCCTGCCGTACCGGTCCGCCAGCATGTCGCTCAGCGTACGCCTGGGCGCGCCGCGCGGAGCTCGCGTCGGGCCCCGTCCACCCGGCGGGTACGACCGGCGGCGTCGAGCGCCTCGAGCAACGGTACGGCGACCCGCCGCGTCGTTCCCAGCGCCTGCCGGGCCTCGCTGAGGGTGAACGGGGCGACCAGCCCGGCCAGCCGGCGTACCGCCTCGTCCTCGGCCCCTGGCAGCAGGTAGACGGCGTCCGAGAGCCGCAGCAGCAGCCCCGCGCGGGCGGCCGCCGCCAGCACCGGTGCGGTGAGACCGAGCGCGACCAGCTCGTCCGCCTCGGCTGCGGCGTAGGGCGCAGCGGCCAGCCGCTCCCGCAGCCGGTCCAGGCCGGCCGCCACCCCCGGCGGGAAGATCGGCCGGGCACCGACGGCCCGGATCCGGCCGCCCTCGGCCACCATGCCCTCCGTGCCGGCCACCAGCGCGCCGAGCAGCCGCCGGTCCGGCAGGCCCAGCGACCGGCGGGCCGCCTCGGCCGGCAACCCGGCCGCCAGCGGGAAAGCGGCGGCGTGCTCCGCCACGGCCGCCGCTAGCGCGGCACCCAGAGCCGTCCACCGCTGTGGGTCGGCCAGCCAGTCGCCCGCGGCGACCAGGCCGGCCGGTGCCGGCCCGTCTAGGGGCAACAGGCCGGCGGCGGCCAGGTCGGTCCGGCGGACCATGCCGCGGCGGAGCACCTCGGCGACGGGATCGGCGCCCCCGCCCATCCGGGC
>JBPCOX010000279.1:0-4814 GCA_050999825.1 Mycobacteriales bacterium | reverse complement strand
GACCAGCGTCTCACGGACCGGTCTGGTGCCGTCGGTGCTATGAACGCTCGGACGGGTGGCCGCGGTAGAGCCGGCGCTTCTGGATGTACTGGACGACGCCGTCGGGGACGAGGTACCAGACCGGCTCGCCGGCGGCGACCCGGGTGCGACAGCCCGTCGACGAGATCGACATCGCCGGCACCTCCACCAGCGACACCGCACCGTCCGGGAAGCCGGAGTCGGACAGCGGGTGCCCGGGCCGGGTCACGCCGATGAAGTGCGCCATGGCGAACAGCTCGTCCGCAGACCGCCAGCCGAGGATCTGGGCCAGCGCGTCCGCTCCGGTGATGAAGAACAGCTCCGTCTGGGCACCGTGCTGCTTGCGCAGCTCGGTCAGCGTGTCGATGGTGTAGGTCGGACCGCCCCGGTCGATGTCGACTCGGCTCACCGAGAACCGTGGGTTGGACGCCGTCGCCACCACAGTCATCAGGTACCGGTCCTCGGCGGGTGACACCTCACGCTCGGACTTCTGCCAGGGCTGGCCGGTCGGGACGAACACGACCTCGTCCAGGTCGAACCGGCTCGCCACCTCACTGGCGGCTACCAGGTGCCCGTGGTGGATGGGGTCGAATGTGCCGCCCATCACGCCGAGCCGGGCCTGCGCCTCGCTCACGTCGGCGAGCGTATCGGGACTTCGTCCACCTCAACTCTCACACGCGATTCCGTCGTGGTCGTTGCCGTCGAGCCGATATGGGTCTGGCGAGAGTGCCGTGAAGTTCTTGGCTGGGATCTCGGGGCAGTTGTAGTCGCGGCCTCCCGGGATGCAGAAGTCCGGGTAGGCCGACTCGCAGCCGGCCACCCACGGCCCACCAAGCCGGGGATCTGCCGGCGGCGGCGGCGGTGGTGGCGCTGGTGGCGAAAGCCGAGGCCGGGACGACGGCCGCCTCGATGGCCGCGGCGGCTTCGCTGAGCTCGCCGGCGGGACGAACGGGCTGGTGACGATCAACGGCAGCGGAGAGGCCAACTCGGCCGCGTCCGAGGGTGCAGTCTCCGGAGACGGGGACACCGTTGCGGTCGCAGCCGGCCGATCGTGGGTCGACTGCGTCGAAGTGTCATCCGGGGAGCCGGACAGTCCGGCCACCAAGCCGAGGGTGAACAGACCGGCCAGCGTGCCCTGTCCCGCTCGTAATGCGGCGGGGTGGCCGGGCTTGCCGGTGTAGACGAGCGCGAGCAGACGCAGAGCTCGGCGCAGTCCCGACGGCGACTTTGCGGCCGCGACGACCGACCCGGCAGCAGCAGCGGCAGTGGCCGCCAGGCGGCTGGCCGGCGTCGTGCTCCGCGAGCATGGCGGCCAGCTCCGACTTGAGGACGCTCCGGTCGCCGGCCGCGTCGGCCTAGGGCGAGCACAAGCCTGAACCTCCACAGCACCGTGTCCTCGCCGGCGTACGCCAGTCCTGAGACCCGCTGGCGGTTGGAGACCGGCAGCCACGTGACCGGGGAGGTCTCCTCGTGCCGCACGCCGAGCAGCTTGGCGAACGACCACTCGCGGGCCTGACGCGAGCCGGTGAAGACCACCCGGCGGTCGGTGATGAACGCCGCGCCCGCGTCCATCGCGGTGAGGCTCTCGGGGCCAGGGAGGTGCCTGCCGCGAGACCCGCCAACGCGCCAGCTCACGCCCTTGGCGACTCGGAAGGAGAAGCCGGTGGAGGCCCCCGCCGAGTGACCGGCCGCGTGGCGGATCTCGACCAGCGAAACTCCGGAGGTGTGGAGGAACAGCCGCTCCCCGCGCTCGAGCACGACGCCGGGTGGAACGGCTGGCTCTCCCGTGAAGGAGCCGGTCTCGCCGATCATCCGCACCAGCTCGGCGCGGTCGTCGGACCACTCCTGCCAGCTGTCTTCGTCCCGCATTCTCGCCGCCTCTGGGTTCCGCTCGCGCCGGCTGAACGCTACGAGTCGGCGACGGCCGCCAACAGGGAGGTTCAGACCAGGCGGCGGCGCAGCATCCGATAGCCCACCCAGCTCACGGCCATCAGCACCCCCAGGCAGATGAGCAGCAGCAGCGCCGGACCCGAAGCGGCGATGAGCGCGTAGACGCCGCGGGCGAAGCCGTGGAACGCTTGCGAGAACGCGCGCTCCAGACCAGACGACTGCTGGGACGGCTTGACCACGGCGGCTGCCGTGCCCTTCTCCGCCACCCGGACGTCGAGGGTGGCCAAGTCGCTCGCGTCCGCCAGCACCTTGCGCTGGCCCTCGAGCTGCTCGATCTGCTGCTGTACGCCGTCGACCTGCTGCTGGACCGCGAGGGTCTCACCGATGGTCCGGGCCTTGGACAGCAGCGTCAGGTACGTCGATCGAGTGGCCTGCAGGGCTCGCAGCCGGGCGGCCAGGTCGACGTACGTCGCCGTCACGTCGCGGCCCGCCGCGCTGACCGACTGCACGGTGCCGAAGCCGCGAACCTGCTTCAGCGTGTCCTCGAACGACCGCGCCGGCACCCGCAGCCGGACGCTGCCGGCGGGGGTGGCGCTGCCCTCGCTGGTGGTGCTGCTCGCGACGTACCCGCCCTGAACAGCCGCCAGAGAGGTCAGCCGGTCGAGGGTGGGACCGACCTGCTTCTTCGCAACCTCCAACGAGACGGCCCCGGTCTTGACGATCCGGGCGCCGTCCGCCGGCGCCGCGGCGGCCGCAGGCGGTCGGGCGGTCTGCGGTACTGACTGGGCGGCCGGCCGACCCGCCCTGGCGTCGCCGGCCGCGGCCGGTCCTCGGTTGGAGCTGAAGTTCGCATCTGCCGTCGGCTGCGCCGGCGCTCCCCCGCTGGCCAGCAGGGCGCCGCCGGCCGCCGACACCGTGACCAGTGCCGCAGCGGCGGCTGCCACCGACCAGACCCGCCGGCGCGGCCGCCCGCTCTCAGGTGAGGAGATCCGCGGCAGGGCGCGCCGCGGGCGCGAGGCAGCCAGGACCGCACGTGGACCTTCGGCGGGAGGCGCGAAGGTGGCGGCGGCGTCTCGTAGCAGCCGTTCGAGCATCTCGTCGCTGATCACGGAGACACCTCCGCCAGGTCGTCGACCCATGCCGCCAGGCGTGGGTCTCGAGAAAGCCGTTGGCGGGCGTCGTACAGGCGCGACTTCACCGTCCCCGGGCGTCGGCCGATGGCGGTGGCGATCTCGCGCTCGGACAGCCCAGCGTAGTAGCGCAGCACCGTGGGCACCCGCAGGTGCTCCGGCAGGTCGGCGAGCGCGGCGGTCACCGCGGCGGCTAGGGCGTTCGACTCGGCCGCCTCCGCCGGCAGCCCGGTCACCGCCGCGGGCTCGTCCCAGTCGCCGGCCCGCGCGTTGCGAGCCCGCCACCGCGACTCGGTCCGGGCCCGCGACATGCAGGCGTTGACGACCACCCGGTAGAGCCACGCGCGTCGACCGTCGCCGGCCGGGATCGCGCCCCGGAAGCGCCACACCCGCAGGAAGGCCTCCTGCACCGCCTCCTCGGCCGCGTCGCGGTCACGCAGAACGAGGCAGGCGCTGCGGTACGCCGACGGGTACCACTCCGTCAGCCAGCTCTCCAGGTCGTCCACACCCGCCCCTCTCCGTCGCTCGCAGGGTTCGACTCCGCGACGCCCGGATCGGTTCGACTTCGCGTCCTCCACACTGGCCCGATGTACGACGAGGAGTACCGGCCGGTCCCGCTCGACTACACCCGGCCGGATCCGGCACAGGCACTCCAGACCTCGCGCGACTTCCTGGCCGCGATGTCGCGGCGGCGTACGGTCCGCGAGTTCTCGACCGAGCCGGTGCCCTTCGAGCTGGTCGAGAACGCGGTCGCGACCGCGGCCACCGCGCCGTCCGGGGCGCATCAGCAGCCGTGGACCTTCGTGGTCGTCTCCGACGTAGCGGTGAAGACCCGGATCCGAGCGGCCGCCGAGGAGGAGGAACGCCGGTCCTACGACGGCCGGCTCGGCGAGGAGTGGCTGCGGGCGCTGCGCCGGCTCGGCACCGACTGGCGCAAGCCGCACATCACCGACGCGCCGTACGTGATCGTGGTCTTCGAGCAGGCCTACTCGGTCGACGCCGAGGGGGCTAGGCACAAGCACTACTACGTCAAGGAGTCGGTCGGCATCGCGTGCGGACTGCTGATCGCCTCACTGCACCTCGCCGGCCTGGCGACGCTGACCCACACGCCGAGCCCGATGGGCTTCCTGGCCAAGGTCCTCGGCCGCCCGCGCAACGAACGCCCGGCCCTGCTCGTGCCGGTCGGCTATCCGGCGTCCGACGCCGCAGTGCCCGACCTCGATCGACGACCGCTCGACGAGGTGCTGGTCCGGGTGTGACGCAAGGCGGTGCGCGGCCGAGGACTCAGCTGCCGCCCGGCACCATCCAGGACAGCACCGACGTGGACTGCAGGTAGACCAGCACGCACATGAAGATGAGGAAACCGAGGCTCCACAACAACACCCGGCGGAACAGCTCACCCTCGCCACCCTCCAGACCGACGGCGGCGGCCGCGATCGCCAGGTTCTGGGGGGAGATCATCTTGCCGAGCACGCCACCGGAGCTGTTCGAGGCCGCCATCAGCAGCGGGTTCAGCCCGGCGTCCTTGGCCGCGGTGACCTGCAGGCCGCCGAACAGGGCGCTCGACGACGTGTCGGACCCGGTCACGGCGACGCCGAGCCAGCCGAGGATCGGCGAGAGGATGGCGAACAGACCGCCCGCACCCGCCATCCAGCGACCGAGCGTGCCCGTCTGCCCGGAGGCGTTCATCACATAGGCGAGTGCGAGCACCGCCATCACCGTGACGATCGCCCACTTCAGCTGGTTCAGCGTGGCGGCGTACGCGTGCAGTGCCCG
>JBPCOX010000235.1:0-3800 GCA_050999825.1 Mycobacteriales bacterium | reverse complement strand
GAGCCGTCTTCGGTCTGTGGCAGCCGGGCACCCACAAGGGGGCGCAGCTCGTCAACGAGCCCGGCAGCGTGGTCTGGAACCACCTGGCGACCCCCGACCCGTCGGCCGCAGGTTCCTTCTACGAGGCGCTCGGCTGGACGCTGGAGACCATGGACATGGAGGGCTCGCCGCAGACCATGTTCAAGGTCGGCGACAAGACCGTGGCCGGGATGGGGGACATCAAGGACTACCCACCCGGAACCCCGCCGCACTGGGAGACCTTTTTCGCGGTGAGCGACTCCGACGCGCTCGCCGCCCGCGTGCCCGAGCTCGGCGGGACCGTCCTGATACCGCCGACGGACATGCCGTTCGGGCGGTTCGCTGTGATCCAGGACCCGCAGGGCGCCGTCTTCTCGATCGTCAAGATGCCCGAGGACGCCCCGTCGGGCTAGCCCCAGCCGAGCTCGTGCAGGCGATCGTCGTCGATTCCGAAATGGTGGGCGACCTCGTGGATGACGGTTACGGCCACCTCCTCGACCACGTCCTGCTCTGAGTCGCAGAGGGTGCAGATCGGGCGCCGGTACACCGTGATCCGATCGGGCAGTACGCCGGCGTAGCCGCTTGTCGTGCGCTCCGTCAGCGGGATGCCCTCGTACAGCCCGAGCAGGCCGGGCTCCGGCGCGTCCTCTTCGACGAGAACGGCCACGTTGTCGATGAGTCGACCGAGCTCGGGAGGGATCTCGTCGAGCGCTGCGGCGACCAGCTCCTCGAAGCGGGGCAACGGTACGTCGATCACGAGCCCGTTGCCGCCGCCTTCGCCGCCCGCTTGGAGGCCCGCACCTGTTGGAGGGAATCCGGGCCGGTCACGTCCGCGATCGACCTGCGGCTGCCCTCCTCGCCGTACGGTCCAGCGGCCTCACGCCAGCCTGGCAGGGTTACGCCGTACTGCTTGCCCAGCAGAGCGACGAAGATCCGCGCCTTCTGCTTGCCAAACCCGGGAAGCGCTTCGACCCGGCGAAGAAGCTCCGTCCCGGTGTCGACCTCACCCCACAGACCGGCTGCGTCACCGTCGTAGCGCTCGACGAGCAGCCGGCACAGGGACTGAACCCGCCCGGCCATGCTTCTGGGGTAGCGGTGGATGACCGGCGGCTGGGCGAAGATCTCCGCCAGCGCGTCCGGGTCGAAGTCGGCCAGCTCGGCAGCGTTCGGCTCGTGCCCCAGGCGTTTGGACAGCTCGTGCGGCCCGGCGAAGGCGCGCTCCATCGGGAACTGCTGGTCGAGCAGCATGCCTGTGAGAAGGGCTAGAGCACTGCTAGAAAGCAGAGCATCCGCTTCGGCGTCACCAGTGAGATGCAGTTGCGGATCCCCGGCCATGGTCACAGCATCCCAGCCAGGCCCGGCCGCCGCGACGACACTCACCGTGCCGCGGTGTCGGCGCGGCTTCCCGGTCGGAACGTCCGGTGCCCACGGCTGGTGCACTCCCGCTCCGGCGGGCGGGTGCCGAGGTGGCGGGACATCCACGCCCGTTGCCGGGCAAGCGCGCTCTTGTAGATTGCCGTCATGATCTTGACTCCTCCCCCATGGTCGGTAGCGAAGATCCTGACCGCTTGAAGAAACTCGGCACTCAGTCGTTGAAGCCCTAGCGACCCAGGGTCGCCCGAGGGGCGAAGCGTCGGCTTCCGGCGACAGCCCGCTTCGTTCAGTCGGCGGACGCGATGCCGACCGGGCAGGACAGCCCCGTTCCGCCGATCCCGCAGTAGCCGCCCGGCACCTTGGCGAGGTACTGCTGGTGGTAGTCCTCGGCGAAGTAGAACTCGGCCGCCGCCGCGATCTCGGTGGTGATCTCGCCGTACCGCTGGCCGGTCAGCACGCTCTGGAAGGCGGTGCGGGTCTCCTCGGCGGCGCGGCGCTGGTCGTCGTTCCGATAGTAGATCGCGGAGCGGTACTGCGTGCCGGAGTCGTTGCCCTGGCGCATCCCCTGGGTCGGGTCGTGGTTCTCCCAGAAGATCTTGAGAAGCTGCCGGTAGGTCACCTTTGCGGGGTCGAAGACGACCTGGACGGCCTCGGTATGACCCGTCCGACCCGAGCAGGCCTCCTTGTAGGTCGGGTTCGGCGTGATCCCGCCCGCGTAGCCGGCGGCGGTGGAGTAGACGCCGTCGGTCTCCCAGAACTTGCGCTCGGCGCCCCAGAAGCAGCCCAGTCCGAAGACCGCGATCTCGAGCCCGGCCGGGTACGGCGGCTCGAGCGGCGTACCGAGCACGTAGTGCGACGCGGGCACCCACATCCGCTCCAACCGGCCGGGAAGGGCCTGGTCAGGCGTCGGCAGGGTTGTCTTGTTCCGGGTCAGGAACACGGGGCCACCTCCGGGGGCTGCTTCGGTGCCTCGAACAACGCGCCCGGTGCCTCGGACAGTCCCGGCTACACCATGACGGGAACATGTCGGCGCGACTGCACGACGCGGAACCGGCCGGCCACGAAGGCGGCATCGGTCAAGCAGGCGTTGGCCGCGGGGTTGGCGCCGGTCGCGTGGAAGTCGCTGTAAGCCGCTGACTGGTTGACGAAGACGCCGCCGGTCAGATTGCACGACAGAGCCACGCCGACTTCAACGGCCGCTTCCTCGGCGGCCTTGAGCACCCGCTCGTCGCTGGAGTAGACCGCGGCGGTGATCGCGCCGCGGTCGGTCGTCGTACGCCGGAACAGCTCCAGGCTGTGCTCCGTGCCGTCGGTGGCGATGAGAAACGCGATCGGCCCGAAGTGCTCTCGGCTGTACACCGGCTCGCCGTCGACGGCGTCGAGCGACACGAGCACCGGCGTACGCACCGTTGCCTGGGCGAACTGCGGATGCTTGACCACCCGGGACTCGAGCACCTGCGGCCCCAGCTCGCCGGCTCGGTCCGTGCGCTCCAGCACATCGTCGTTGACGATGCCGCCCAGCACCTCCACCGCTCGGGCGTCGTCGGCGAGCAGCTGGTCGACCGCGTCGGCGATCCGACGCGCCACCTCGTCGAAGCTCTGATGCCCGCCGTCGGTCGCGATGCCGTCGCGGGGCACCAGGAGGTTCTGCGGCGCCGTGCACATCTGACCGCTGTAGAGCGACAGCGAGAACGCCAGGTTGCCGACCATGCCGGCGAAGTCGTCCGTCGAGTCGATCACGACACTGTTGACGCCGGCCTTCTCGGTGAAGACCAGCGCCTGCCGCGCGTGCTCCTCGAGCCACTCGCCGTATGCCGCCGAACCGGTGAAGTCGACGATGCGGACCTCCGGTCGGGTGGCCAGCACGCTGGCCAGCCCCTCACCCGGTCGCTCGGCGGCCAGGCAGACGAGGTTGGGGTCGAAGCCGGCCTCGGACAGCACCTCACGGGCCACCGCCACGGTGACCGCCAGCGGCAGCACCGCCCGCGGGTGTGGCTTGACCACAACCGGGTTGCCGGTGACCAGGCTGGCGAACAGACCGGGGTAGCTGTTCCACGTCGGGAAGGTGTTGCAGGCCACGACCAGGGCGATGCCGCGAGGCACCACGTGGAAGGTCTTCTCCATCCGCAGCGGCTCGCGCTTGCCCTGCGGCTTCTCCCAGTACGCCGTGGCCGGCTGGCGCGTCATCTCGGCGTAGGCGTAAGCCACCGCCTCCAGCCCGCGGTCGAGCGCGTGCGGGCCGCCGGCCTGGAAGGCCATGACGAACGCCTGCCCGGTCGTATGCATCACGGCGTACGCCAGCTCGAAGCTGCGCTTGCTCAGCCGGTCGAGGATCTCCAGGCAGACGCCGGCGCGCGCATCGGGTCCGGCGTCGCGCCACGCCGGCAGCGCGTCGCCCATCGCGGCGA
>JBPCOX010000232.1:0-4161 GCA_050999825.1 Mycobacteriales bacterium | reverse complement strand
GGCTGCTGGCGTCGGACAGCGACCTGGACGCTACCGGCGTACGAACCGTCCGCGAGCTCTGGGACTTCGGCCCGGTGGCGGTGGCGACCGGCCGGCGGAGCCTGGTCCTGGGTCATCCCCACGCTCGGAAGGCACTGACCGCGCTGGCGCTCGAGACGGATCGGGCCGTCCCCGCCGTCACCGCCGTGTGGGGTGCCGGCTGGGCGCAGCGGGTCGTGCTGCTGGTGCCCGCCAGCTCGACCGAGCTGTCCCGGCTGCTGAACGGCGCTCGCGACGTCTCGGGTCTCGCCGCCGTGGCGACCGCGTGGACGGACGGGACCTCCGCTCCGCTGGGCCAGCGGGTGCTCGTCAACCCGCCCAACTTCGAGCGGCTCGGCCGGCTCGGCCGGCGGGTGGTGCTCACCCATGAGATAGCGCACCTGGCGGCTCGCGGCGCGACCGGTGCGGCGACCCCCACCTGGCTGGTGGAGGGCTTCGCCGACTACGTCGCCTACCGGGCGGCCGCCGTCCCGGTGGGCGACGCGGCGCGTGAGCTCGCCGCCGACGTGCGAGCGGGCCGCATTCCGCCCGGGCTACCCGCCGCGACCCGGTTCGGAGGGGTCACCGGCCGGGTCGCCCAGGCCTACGAGGAGGCCTGGCTGGCCTGCCGGATGATCGCCGAGTCGGGGGGACCGGCGGCCGTCGTGCGCTTCTACCGGGCCACCGGCGGCCGCGGCGACCCGGCTACCGTGCTCGCCGGCGCCTTCCGGGACGTCCTCGGTACGACGGAGGCCGCCTTCACGGCCCGGTGGCGCGGCTACCTGGGTGCGCAGCTGTCGTGACCGTACCGGCACGGCTGCCGGCGCTGGTGGCGCTGCTCGTCCTCGGCCTGGCGCTCGGGGCCACCCTCGCGTTGACGACGCCGTGGTCACCGCTGCCCTCCGGCCCGCAGCCCGGGGCGGCGGTCGACCTCCACCGCGACTTCACCACGGCCGAGCTGGCCCGCGAGAACGCGTTCCATCGGGCCGTGCGCCCGCCGGCGTACGCGGCCGTGCTGGTGGGGCTGGCGGCCGGCGCCCTGCTGGCGCTCACCGCAGCCGGAGCCCGGCTGGTCGAGCTGGTGTCGCGGCCTGCGGGGGGCGGGTGGGCGGTGGGAGCGGCCCTCGGCGGGCTCGCCGTCACCGTTCTCGTGCGGCTGGCCACGCTGCCACTGGACGCGAGGACCGAGGCGGTGCTGCGCCGCTACGGCCTGTCGACCCAGGACTGGGGGAGCTGGCTCCTCGACCAGCTCAAGGGCCTGGCGCTGACCGGGGTGGTGGTGGTCGGCGGGCTGCTCACGTTCTTCGCGCTGGCGCGGGCGTTTCCGCAGCGCTGGTGGCTGCCGGTCGGGGTGGCCGCCGCGGCCCTGACGGTGGCGATCTCCTTCGGCTACCCGCTGCTGGTGGAGCCGGTCTTCAACAAGTTCACGGCGCTGCCGGCGGGACCGCTGCGCACCTCACTGCTGCAGCTCGCCGCCACGGACCACGTGCGGGTGGACCGGGTGCTGGTGGCCGATGCGTCGAGGCGTACGACGGCCCTGAACGCCTACGTGTCCGGCTTCGGCTCCACCAAGCGCATCGTCCTCTACGACACGCTGCTGTCCTCGGCTTCTCCGGCCGAGGTGCGGCTGGTCGTTGCCCATGAGCTCGGCCATGCCAAGCGGTCGGACGTGCTGCACGGCACCCTGGAGGGCGCGCTGGGCGCGGCGGCGGCCGCGGTGCTGCTGTTCGTGGTCCTGGCCTGGACACCGCTGCTGCGCGGCGCCGGGGCCACCTCGGTGGGGGATCCGCGGTCGCTGGCCCTCGTGCTGTTCCTGCTGACGCTCTTCGGCACGCTGGCCGGACCCGTGCAGACCCTGGTCAGCCGCCGGATCGAGGCTCGCGCCGACGTCCATGCGCTCGACCTCACCCGCGACCCCGCCACCTTCGTCGTCTCGGAGCGCCGGCTGTCCCTGCGCAACCTCTCCGACCTCGACCCCAACCCGCTGGTCTACGGGCTGTTCGCCACCCATCCGACCGGGCCGGAGCGGATCGCGCTGGCTCGCACCTGGGCCCGGCGCCACGGCGTACCGGTGCCGCCGGCCCAGGTCGGCGGCTAGGGTGCGCACGCTGGTCGTCACCAACGACTTCCCGCCACGCGCCGGCGGCATCCAGACCTTCGTCGCCTCGCTCGCCGTCCGGCTGCCGCCCGCGGAGGTGGTCGTCTACGCGCCCGCCTGGCCGGGGGCGCCGGCGTACGACGCGGCCCTGGAGTTCCCGGTGGTCCGGCACCCCGGCTCGCTGATGCTGCCGGTGCCCTCAGTGCTGCGTCGGGCTCGCCAGATCGCGCGGACCGAGGGGTGCTCGGCCGTCTGGTTCGGTGCCGCGGCGCCGCTGGGGCTGCTGGCCGACGGGCTGCGGCGCTCCGGCGTACGACGTTTCGTCGCCTCGACCCACGGCCACGAGGTGGGCTGGGCCCGGGTACCAGGCGGCCGGGCCGCGCTGCGCCGGATCGGCCGGGACGTGGACGTGGTCACCTATCTGGGCGACTACACTCGCAGCCGGCTCGCCCCCGCGCTCGGGCCGGGCGCCTCGCTGGCCCGGCTGCCCTCGGGGGTCGACACCGACTTCTTCCGGCCGGCCGCCGGCGGCGAGGGCGTACGCCGGGCGCACCGGCTGGCGGACCGACCGGTGGTCGTCTGTGTCTCCCGCCTGGTCCCGCGCAAGGGGCAGGACACGCTTGTCCGCGCGCTGCCTGAGATTCGGCGACGGGTGCCCGGCGCCGCGCTGCTGCTGGTCGGGGGTGGTCCGGACTCGAAGCGGCTGCGCCGGCTGGCCGCCGCCACCGGAGTCGCGGACGCCGTGCGCTTCACCGGTCCGGTGCCCTGGGAGGCGCTGCCGGCGCACTACGCGGCGGGGGACGTCTTCGCGATGCCGTGCCGTACCCGGCGGGCCGGGATGGATGTCGAGGGTCTCGGCATCGTCTACCTCGAGGCCTCGGCGGCCGGGCTGCCCGTCGTCGCCGGGCGGTCCGGTGGGGCACCGGACGCCGTACTCGAGGGAGAGACCGGCCACGTCGTCGACGGTCGGGCGCCCGGGGAGGTCATCGATCGAGTGGCCGGGCTGCTCGCGGACCCGACGAAGAGCGCGGCCATGGGGGAGCGGGGCCGGGCCTGGGTCGAGCGCACGTGGCGCTGGGACCTCCTCGCCGCCCGGTTGCGCGGGCTGCTCGCCGGCACCGAAGGTGAGGCGGTCAGCCCTCCGCAGTCCGCGGACCGGGGTTGATGAGCAGGCCGAGCCGCATCGCCGCCATCAGCGCCTGCGCCCGGTTGCCAGCGCCGAGCTTGTCGTAGAGCTTGGAGATGTGGGTCTTGGTGGTCGACTCGCTGATGAACAGCCGCCGGGCGATCGCGGCGACCGGCAACCCGTCGGCGAGCAGTGCTAGCACCTCCCGCTCCCGCGGGCTCAGCTGCGGCCCGGAGGGGTGCAGCCGGCGCCGCATGGCGCCGGCGAGCTCGGCCGCGGCGAACGCCGTGGGGGACGTGGCGGCGTGCCGAGCCGCACTCAGGACGTCAGCGGCGGTCGCGTCCTTGACGACGAAGGCCGAGGCGCCGGCCTCGAGCGCCGCGAACAGCTCGTCGTCGCCGGCGTTCATGGTGAGGATCACGATCCCGAGTTGTGGCTGCCGCTGCCGCAGCACCCGGGCCGCGTCGATCCCGCTGCCGTCGGGGAGGGAGACGTCGAGAATGACGATGTCGGGCCGCAGTACCGCCACCGAGGCCAGTGCCTGCCGAACGGTGCCCGCCTCTCCGACCACCTCGAAGCCGGGATCCTGTTCGAACGCGCGGCGCAGCCCCTGGCGGATGAGGTCATGGTCATCCACCACCAGGACCGTGGTTGCCATAGGGCTCCTGTCGCGGTGCCGGGGGCTCCGGCGCCGGCCGACGTGATCGGTGCGGTGCGTGTCGGCGGCGACGGGCCCGGTGAGGGGCGTGCCGGTATCTGCCTCGACACGACCATGGGCAGCCTTGAGGCGGTGCCTCGCCGGCGTCGTCACGGCAGGGGGAGCTCAGGAGTCGTAGAGCGCGTCGATGTCGGCGGCGTACTGCTTGGCGATGACGCCCCGGCGGATGCCGAGCTTGGGCGTCAGCTCACCACCGGCCTC
>JBPCOX010000139.1:0-13580 GCA_050999825.1 Mycobacteriales bacterium | reverse complement strand
GCTCGATCATCAGCGGCAGCTTGACCGTGCTGGCGGCGTAGTGCCGCCGGTGCGCGTCCTGCGCCAGCCGCACGCCGCCGGCGAGGTCGAGACAGCATGCGGAGACCGACCTCAAGCGTCCTTCACGCTGCGGTGCCATCGGGCACGGCGTCCTCGCGCGGCGACCACGCTGCCGATGTAGCCGCCGCCGCCGCTCGGTGATCAGCAGTCACACGCTTCCTTCATCGCTTGGCCCGAGTCCAGCTCGGCAGCGATCCTTGCACGGTGGGTGGACGAGAGCGTGTCACCTGTTCGCTCTGGTCCCGCCGAGATCCGAGGTGCCCACGTTCGACCGGCCGGGCGGCAGCGGGCCACGCCGCCGCCTGCCGGTCCGGTCTGCTCCGTGTCGGCCCGGCCGCATATCGGCGGGGCCGGCCGGGGCGACGCCGGTCTGGCTCCCGTCGGTCTCGGTGCTGTTCGTCCCGGGCCCGGGAGGAGCAACCGGAGTCGAGACAGCCGGAACCGGGGTGCCCGCTTCGCCGCTGGGTCCGGTTGCGGGCCGCACCGCTCCCGCCGACGCCGGCAGGCGTTGCCACCGGCCGGGCAGCACCGATTGCAGGGGCGACTGCGGGGCGCCCGCCAGCAGGCCGAGGGCTACGCCGACGAGGCCGGCAGCCGCGAGCGCGGCCGGCCTCGTCCGGTGCGGCGCCGGCTGGTCCCGGTAGACGGGTATCGGCGCGGTGTCGTCCAGCCGGCGCGCCCGCACCCGCCGCAGCTGCTCCGACGGGTCAGGATCCACCGACGCCGCCATCGGGCGGTGTCGGCGCAGCACTACCAGTCGCAGCACCCGGAGCTGGGGAGGCACCATGCTTGGCCTTTGCAGCCGGCTGCTCCCCCGGTGTCGAGACGTCGACCCGGCTGGCGTCGAGCGACGTGCGGTCGCTGGCCACCCGGCCCTCGGCCCGCACCTGCTTGCCCGCCGTGACGGCGCTGCGAGGGGCCGAGGTCCCGGAGCTGGCGTAAGTGGTGCCGTCCTGCAGGTGAACGATGCGGGTGAAGCCGTCGCGGTCGGTGATCGTCACGGTGTCGCCCTCGACCGCGGTGACGATCCCGTCGAGGTGGGCTAGGTGCTGGTCGATGTCAGCGGCCGTCGATCCGCCACCGGTTGTGGCTCGAACCCCAACTCGGTCCCCGACGCGCAGATCGCTGAGCTGCAGGGCCGTCGCGGGTCCCCGGTGAATCTTGGTCGCCGAGGTCACCCCGTAGGTCTTGGTGGTGCCCGTCATGGTCCGGACGCTCAGGCTGTCGTTGCCGACAGCCGTCACGACGTCGGCGCGACCCGGCCCGCCGTGACCCGGCCTGTCGCCACGGTGTGCGGGCGGGGCGGGGGGCGAGGCGATGCTCGACGACGACGGAGCGGGGGTGGGCGTGCCGGTCTCGGCCACGGCGACGGCGGTGCCGAGCGAGCCGATCGCGATGACGGCACCGGCGGCGGTGGTCAGGCGCACCGAGCGGTGCGCGGGCAGCGGGAGCAAAGGCATGGGGTCCTCCTGGACGTTGGGTATCCGACGTGGACCACGGTGCCCGGCCAACCTGAAGCGGCGCTGAAGCGAGCCGCCCACGCCCGCCTCCTTCAGCAACTCTTCAGGGTGAGCCCCGACACTGAGGATGTGGATGACGCGGCTCGGATCCTGGTGGTCGAGGACGAGCCGTCCCTGCGCACGGCGGTCACCCGCGCGCTACGGGACTCCGGGTATGCGGTGCTCGCTCTCGACGACGGCGGCGGTTTCGCAGAGGTGCTGGTCGACTTCCGGCCCGACCTGGCGCTGCTCGATGTCATGCTGCCGGGTCGCAACGGCTTCGAGCTCGCTCGCCAGCTCCGCTCGTCAACCGCGTGTCCGGTCATCTTCATGACCGCGAGGGACGACGTCCGAGACCGCCTGACCGGCTTCGGAGTGGGCGCCGACGACTACGTCGTCAAGCCGTTCGTGCTCGAGGAGCTGCTCGCCCGCGTCACGGCGGTGCTGCGCCGGAGTGGGCGGCTGCGCTCACAGGTGATCCAGGTGGATGACCTAATTGTCGACGAGCCGTGCGGGACAGCGCGCCGCGGCGGCGCCGAGCTCGGCCTCACCGCCACCGAGCTGCGCCTCCTCGGGTTTCTCGCCCGCCACCGCGGCCGGACGGTGTCCAAGACGCAGATCCTCACCCAGGTCTGGGGGTACGACGACTACGACCCCAACCTGGTCGAGGTGCACGTCAGCGCCCTCCGTCGCAAGCTGGAAGCGCACGGCCCCCGCCTGGTGCACACGGTGCGGTCCCTGGGTTACGTGCTGCGGCCCGGCTCCGGTGCGGGCTGATGCGCACCAGCTCACTCCGAGTGCGGGTCACCGTCGCCGTGCTCGTCCTGCTGGTCGTCACGCTGCTGGTGCTCTCCGGCGTGGTCGAGATCATCCTCGGCGGCCGGCTGCGCGCCGACCTCCGGGCGCGGCTGGTCGACCGGGCTGTGGCGGCCCGCGCGTTGGACGGCAGCCTGGCACCGCAGGCGCTGGCCGACCGCCTCGCTGGGGACGGAGTCACCGCGGAACTGCGCGCCGGCGACGGCCGGGTCGTCGTCGGCCGCTCCGGGCCGGCAACCTCGCGACCGCCGCCACCACGGTCGGCCAAGCGGCCGGGACCGCAGCCGGCGATACGGCACGAGGGAGAGCTGCTGACCCTCGACCAGCCGCTCGGGCAGGGCCAGACGCTGGTGCTGCAAGCCAGCCTGGCGGACGTCGACCGGACGCTGGCCCGGCTTCGCGTCGTCGATCTTCTCGTCTCGCTGGCTCTGCTGGTCGTCGTGGGGCTGGTACTCACCCGGGTCGTCGGTGCCGCCCTCGCGCCGCTGGACCGGATGACCCGCACAGCCCGCGAGATCGCAGCCGGCTCCCGGGGAAGTCGGCTGCTGCCCTCGAACCCCAGTACCGAGATTGGCCGGACAGCAGCAGCGTTCGACGAGATGCTCGATGCCCTCGAGGTGGCACTGACGACCGCCGAGGCCTCTGAGCGAGGCATGCGGGATTTCCTGTCCGACGCCTCACACGAGCTGCGGACACCCGTCGCCGGACTGCAGGCGAGCGCCGAGACGCTCCTACGCACCGACCCCGACCGCGAGCAGCGCGAGGATCTTGCCGTGGCGATGGTGCGCGAGAGCCGACGAGCCGGCCGGCTCGTCAACGACCTGCTCTGCGCTGCCCGACTCGACGCCGACCCGGCGGTCGCGCCAGAGGAGGAGGAGCCGTGCGATCTGGTGGCCGTCACGGCCGAGGCAATCGCAACGCTACGCCGCCGCGCACCGGCGGTCGACGTGCAGCTCGTCACCGACGACCACGTCGTGGTGAGGACGCCGCGCGACCAGATGCTCCAGGTCATCGGCAACTTGCTCGACAACGCCGTCACGGCCGGCGGTCCCAGCGGAAGCGTGCACGTCGAGGTGCGGAGCACCGGGGATGAGGCCCAGCTGAGCATCAGCGACGACGGGCCGGGCGTCCCACCGCCAGACCGCCAGCGCGTCTTCGAACGGTTCGTACGCCTTGATCCATCCCGCAGCCGTGCGGGCGGCGGTGCAGGTCTCGGGTTGGCGATCGTGCGCGCCATGGTGGTCCGACATGGCGGACAGGTGACCTGCGAGGAACGCCCCGGTGGACGAGCCGGGGCCCGCTTCGTCGTACGGCTTCCGCCGGCGTAACGATGCCCCGCGACGACCGAATCCGGCCCGGCGTGGAGAACTTGGGGCCGGACCTCGTTCTCAGGCGTCCTTCACGGCATGCACGAGGGCAGACAGCGACTCCTTCGCGTCGCCGAAGAGCATCGTCGTACGAGGGTCGAACAAGAGCTCGTTGTCGATGCCCGCAAAGCCCGGCCGCATGCTGCGCTTGAGAAAGACGACGTGGCGGGCGGCGTCGACGTCGAGGATCGGCATCCCGTAGATGGGGCTTCCGGGCGAGCTGCGCGCGGCCGGGTTGACCACGTCGTTGGCGCCGACCACCAGGGCGACGTCGGTGCGCGGGAAGTCAGGGTTGGCCTGTTCCATCTCCTGGAGCGACTCGTAGGGCACGTTGGCCTCGGCCAGCAGCACGTTCATGTGCCCGGGCATCCGGCCGGCCACCGGGTGGATCGCGTAGCTGACCTCCACCCCGCGCGACTCGAGCAGCTCGGCCAGCTCCTGCACGGTGTGCTGCGCCTGGGCGACGGCCAGACCGTAGCCGGGCACGATCTGCACCCGTCGCGAGTAGGCGAGCAGGACGCCGAGGTCCTCCGCCGTACCGGTGCGCACCGACCGGTCGCCGGCGGGCCCGGCCGCATCGACGCCGGCGGGAGCGGCGGAGAAGGCTCCGAAGAGGATGTTGGGCAGGGACCGCCCCATCGCCGTGCTCATCAACCGGGTCAGCAGCGTGCCGGAGGCGCCGACCAGCGTGCCGGCCACGAGCAGCAGCACGTTGTCGAGCACGAACCCCGACGCCGCGACCGCCAGCCCGGTGAAGGAGTTGAGCAGCGATATGACCACGGGGACGTCGGCGCCGCCCACCGGCAGCACGAACGCGATGCCGAAGACCAGCCCCACGACGGCGAGCGCGACCAGCGCAAGGAGGCTGTGCGCAGCCAGTACGACGGCCGCCAGCGCGACCGCGGCGATGACGAGCGCGGCGCCGACGACCCGCTGGCCGCGGTAGAGGACCGGCCGGCCGGTCATCAGCTCCTGCAGCTTGACGAACGTCAGCACGCTGCCGCTGAACGACACCGCGCCCACCGCCGTACTGAAGACCGCTGCGGCGGTGGCCCCTGCACCCGCATCTGCGCCGGTCGTTCCGAACTCCACCAGCGACACCAGGGCCGCCGCCGCGCCACCCACCCCGTTGAAGATCGCCACCATCTGCGGGATCGCGGTCATCTTCACGGTCCGAGCGGCCGGTACGCCGATCGCCGTGCCGACCACGATGCCGACGAGGATCAGCGTCAGGTGGCCGATCCGCCGGTCGAGGAAGGTCATGGCGACCGCGAGCGTCACCCCCGCCGCGCCCAGCGCGTTGCCCAGGCGGGCGGTCCGCGGCGACGAGAGCCCCTTGAGCGCGAGGATGAAGCAGACCGTGGCGACGAGGTAGGCCAGCTCGACCGCGTCGGAGCGGCTCACGCGCGCGGCCCCCGGTCCCGGGGCTGCCGGCCCTTGAACATCTCCAGCATCCGGTCGGTCACGACGAAGCCGCCGACCACGTTGACGGTGGCCAGGATCACCGCCACCAGGCCGACGGCCTGGGCGAGGCCGCTGTCCGCCGTACCGAGCACGATCATGGCGCCGATCAGGATGATCCCGTGGATCGCGTTGGCGCCGGACATCAGCGGCGTGTGCAGCGTCGAGGACACCTTGGAGATCACCTCGAAGCCGACGAAGACGGCCAGCACGAAGATCGTGACCAAGGTGAGCGACCCGGTCACGTGCGCCCCCGCACCGCGGGATGCACCACGGCGCCGTCCCGCGTGACGCAGGTGCCGGCCACCACCTCGTCGTCGTAGTCGGGGGCGAAGCCGCCGTCGCGCACCATCAACAGCAGCAGGTTGGCGACGTTGCGGGCGTAGAGGGCGCTCGCGTGCGCCGGCATGGAGCTCGCGACGTTGCGCGCGCCGACCACCACGACGCCGTCGGAGACGACGTCCTCCCCCGGCCGGGACAGCTCGCAGTTGCCGCCGCTCTCGGCGGCCAGGTCGACCACGACCGAGCCGGGGCGCATGCTGGCGACCATTGCCTCGGTCACCAGCACCGGGGCCGGCCGGCCTGGGATCGCGGCCGTGGTGATGACGACGTCCGACGCGGCTACGTGCCGGCCGATGAGCTTGCGCTGGTCGTTGAGGAAGTTCTCGGACTGCTCCCGGGCGTAGCCGCCGGTGCCGTCCTGTGTCTCCAGTGGCAGCTCGACGAACGTCGCGCCCAGGCTGGCCACCTCCTCCTTGGCCGCAGCCCGTACGTCGTAGGCCGCCACCACGGCGCCCAGCCGGCGGGCGGTCGCGATCGCCTGCAGCCCCGCCACCCCGGCGCCGAGCACCAGCACTTTGGCGGGGGGCACCGTGCCGGCCGCGGTCATCGACATAGGGAAGAACCTCGGCAGCCTGTCGGCGGCCATCAGCACCGCGCGGTAGCCGGCCACCATGGCCTGCGACGACAGCGCGTCGATGTTCTGCGCGCGGCTGATCCGTGGCAGCAGCTCGAGGGCGAACGCGGTCACCCCGCGCCCCGCCAGGGCACGGATCCGGTCGGGGTCGCCCACCGGGTTGAGCAGTCCGATCAGCGCCGTACCGGGTCGCAGCCGCTCGATCTCGGCCGAAGTAGGCGGCCGGACCTTGAGCAGCGCGTCGGCGGAGCCGAGCAGGCCGGCCGGGTCGGGTTCGATCGCCGCACCCTTCTCGGCGTACGCCGGATCCGGGAACGCCGCCCGCTCCCCTGCCCCGGCCTGCACGCAGACCGACAGGCCCGCCGCGACCAGCCGGCCGACCGTGTCGGGGACGGCGGCCACCCGCCGCTCCCCCTCGGCGACCTCCGTCGGCACGGCAACACGCACGATGAGCGAAACTACAGGCCGCCGCGGACATCCGTCCGCGGATCGCGTGGTGGAGGCCCGAGATGACCAGCCCGATCGAGCGCGTGCCGCCGTCCGGCGAGCAGTACGAGCTGATCCACGACGACCTGCGGGCGACGGTCGTAGAGGTGGGCGGCGCGCTGCGGGAGCTGAGCATCGGCGACCGGCCGGTGCTCGACGGCTACGCCGTGGACGAGATGTGCATCGGCGCCAAGGGCCAGTCGCTGCTGCCCTGGCCGAACCGGGTCGACGGCGGCCGGTACCGCTTCCAGGGCCAGGACTACCGGCTGTCACTGACCGAGCCGGACCGCGGCAACGCGATCCACGGGCTGGTCCGCTGGCTGCCCTGGCGGGCGGTCGAGTCGGCCGCCGATCGTGTCGTCATGGCGACGCGCCTGCACCCGCAGCCCGGCTACCCCTGGACCTTGGACCTGGAGATCGCGTACGCACTCGCCGACGACGGCCTGACGGTGCGCACCACGGCCGTCAACCGCAGCAACTCCCCCTGCCCGTACGCCGCTGGGTCCCACCCCTACCTGACCGTCGGCACACCGACGATCGACACCGCCGTACTGCGGCTGCCGGCCGCCGGCTACCTGCCGACGGACGACCGTGGCATCCCGACCGGCCGCGAGCCGGTGGACGGTACGCCGTACGACTTCCGGTCGGCACGGGAGATCGGCGACACGTCGATCGACTACGCGTTCCTCGACCTCGACCGCGACGCTGACGGTGTGGTCTCCCTCGTGCTCACCGCCCCCGCGGGCGGGTCGGTGTCGCTCTGGGCAGACGCGGCCTACCGCTACCTGGAGGTGTTCACCGCGGACACGCTGCCCGAAGGCAGGCGGCGAACCGGGCTCGGAGTGGAGCCGATGACCGCGCCGCCGAACGCCTTCGTCACCGGCGAGGACCTCGTCGTACTCGAGCCCGGGCAGTCCTGGACCGGCGCCTGGGGCATCACCGGCGGCTGATCAGACGCCGAACAGGTGCCGGCAGGCTTCGAGACCGGCAACGTCCACGTCCGCGGTTCGGCGCAAGGATCGGCACCGCTCGCGCGTCAGCCGCAGGCGGACCATGAGCTCGAGCGCGTCTGCGTGCGGGTGGAAGGTCTCCCCGTTCGGCAGGTAGCCGAGGGCTCGGGAGACACCCAGCGACGGGCCGTTGCCCGCAAGTGCCTCCGTCTCGGCGGCGAGCGCACCCAGGTGGTCGAACGCCAGGGAGAGCACCGCCCGGCGCATCGACTTCCCGAACCCACGGCCGCGGGCCGCCGACAGCAGGAACGACCACGTCTCCACGGTCCTTCGGTGCGCAAAGTCGCTGCCCTCGAGCGACTGCACGCCGATGACCTCGTCGTCGTACAGGACGGCGAGCAGCAGGTTCCACGACTCGATGCGCCAGTTGCCGAGCGCACGCCAGTAGGTCTGGTGCAGCCCGGTCCCCCGGGCCACCGCCGGGTTGGCGCCCCCGTAGGTCGGAAGGGCGGGGTCGAACTCGACATCGGCCGGCAGCCGCCCAGCCAGCGGCGCGAGGTCAGCTTCCGCCAATGGCCGCAGGGTCAGGTCCGGGGTGATGATGCGCAGGTCGGCCAACGGCCACCAGGTGCTGGGCGTCGTCACGCCGCGACCACCCGGAGCTCCGTGTGCCGGGCGATGACGTCGAAGTCCCGGTCGCGGTGCAACACGTCTAGTCCGGCGCGGATGGCCACCGCCGCGATGAGGCAGTCGGGCAGCCTGCGGACCGACTGGCCGGCGCCACGGCAGACCCGGTAGACGCGCGCCGCTGCCTCGAAGTCCTCCAGTCCAGCAAGAGGGACCAGCTCGCAGCGGTAGAGCAGCCGCCGAAGCGTCGACCATTCCGCGTCGTTGCGTGCGCCGGCGAGGATCTCCATGACCACCGGCTCGGTCACGGCGAGCCGTCCGACTGGCACGACCAGTGCCCGCATCCGCTCACTGACGGCGCTTCCCGTGTCGCGCAGGTATTCGACCCAGGCAGAGCTGTCGGCCAGGATCACTCCGGCGGCGTGCTGAGGTCACGCATCGAGTCGAGGTCTCCGTGCCAGCCGGTGCCCCTCATGGCGAGGGCCTCCGCGTCGCTCATCGGCTCGACATCCAACCTCCGCAGGGCCATGTGGACGGCCTCCCGCTTGGTCCGCAGCCGGTAACGGCGCATGACCCTGGTGACCAGCGCGTCGTCGAGCTCGATGTTCGTCCGTCCCATCGGCGCAGCGTACACCTGGATGTGTACAGCCGGTGTCGGGCGCGCGACGCCGCGGACAGATTCAGCGCCGCCGACGGCGTACGACGACCAGGACCGCAGCCAAGCCGACGAGGGCGAGGACCGGGCCCAGCCGCTTGGCCAACGGGCCGCCGACGGTCTCCAACAGGTCGATCGGGTCGGCCGCCCGACGCCGCTGCGGGGTCACCGCCGGCCGGTCGGCCGGTGCACGGCGCTCCAGCTCGGGACCCTGACCGTCCTCGGCGGCCCCGGGTGACAGGCCGGCCGGCGGTTCGGGCGGCGGCGAGATGATCGGCTCCGCTGCCGACGGCAGCGACCTGGTCGACGCCGGCCCGGCCAGCTCTTCGGCCAGGCAGGCGGCGAACTGGCCGATCAGCTTGGCGCCGATGTCGGCCATCACCCCCCGGCCGAACTGCGCCGGCTTGCCGGTGATCGCCAGATCGGTCCGCACATCGACCCTGGTGTCGCCTCCCTCAGCAGCCGTGAGCGATGCCTGCACGGTCGCCGCGGCGGTACCGGTGCCCCGCGTCTCCTTCGCCTTGGCCTCGACGGTGGCCCGCAACCCGACCTCGTCCGTTTCGGTGAAGCGCCCGGTGCCGCGGTAGGTCACGGTGATGGGCCCGACCTTGACCTTCACCTGGCCGGCGAACTCGGTCCCGCTCACCGACTCCAGGGTTGCGCCCGGCATGCACGGAGCTACGCGCTCCAGGTCGAGCAGGACCCGCCACGCCTCGGCCGGCGGCACCGGCACGGTGAACGAGTGCTCTAGCTGCATCGCTGCTCCAAGCGTCTCAGGTCGTCCTCGGTGTCCATGTCGTCAGGTGCGCCGGTGTCGTCGCAGGCCACCCGGCGAACCAGGTCCGGATGGTCCCGCAGGAAGGCCCGCGCCCCCACGTCGCCCACCGCGCTGCGGCTCACCTCCGGCCACGTGCTGCGATCGAGCAGTACGGGGTTGCGCGGTGCCTCACCGTAGGTGGCCACGGCGACGAGCGCGCCGTCCCGCCATGCCGTCACCAGTCGCCGTACGGCGTCAGGACCCACAAGTGGCTGGTCGACGAGCGCGACCACGGCGGCCGGGACGGAGGGGCCCAGTGCGGCCAGCGCGACCCGCAGCGAGGAGCCCATCCCGGTCACCCAGTCCCGGTTGACCAAGACCTGCGCGCCGTCGAGCTCGGCCACCGCCCGCACCTCCTCGGCCGCCGCGCCGAGGACCACCACGACCGGCTCACAGCCGGCCGAGGACAGCAGGGCATGACCGTGCTCGACCAGGAGCGAGCTCCCGAGCCGGACCAGTGCCTTCGGGCGGCCCAACCGGCTACCGGAACCGGCCGCCAGCAGCACCCCGGCGACGGTGCCCGGGCGGTCGGCGGTAGAGGTGCCCGTCACGTCGACGTCGCCGTCGAGGGGGCCGGATCGTGATGGATCCGCCCGTCGGTGCCCGACAGCGGCGAGCCGCTGCCCCCCCACCGGCACTGGACGATCTCGGCGGCAATCGACACCGCGGTCTCTTCCGGCGTCCGCGCGCCCAGGTCCAGTCCGATGGGCGAGCGCAGCCGCGCCAGCTGCGCATCGCTAAGACCAGCCTGGCGCAGCCTCGTCGACCGGTCCTCATGGGTGCGCCGGCTGCCCATGGCACCAACGTACGCCGCCGGCGTGCGCAGCGCGACCTCGAGCAGTGGTACGTCGAACTTCGGGTCGTGGGTGAGGACGCAGATCACGGTTCGCTCGTCGACCTGCGTCCCGGCGAGGTAACGGTGTGGCCACGCCACGACCACCTCGTCGGCCTCCGGGAAACGCTTGGGAGTGGCGAACACCGGGCGTGCATCGCAGACCGTGACGTGGTACCCGAGCAGCGCGCCCACCCGGGCGACGGCGGCCGCGAAGTCGATCGCGCCGAACACCAGCATTCGCGGCCGAGGGGCGAACGACTCGAGGAAGACGGTCACCTCGTCGACGCGGCGCTCGCCGCGCGGACCGTAGTGCCGCTGCCCGGTCGAGCCCTGGGACAACATGCCCCGCGCGTCGTCGGTGACCGCGGCATCGAGCCCCTCCGTGCCGAGGCTGCCCGTTGCCCGGTCCGCCCAGACGACGAGCTTGGCCCCCAACGATGCCGGTCCGCAGATGACGGTCGCCACCGCCACCGGTTCCCCCACCTCGATCGAGGCCAGCGCCGCCCCGAGCCCCGGCACAGCGTGCTTGACAACCGGCTCGACGAACACCGAGAGAACTCCGCCGCAGGTCAGGCCGACGGCAAAGGCGTCCTCGTCGCTGATCCCGTAGGTCGCCAGGCTCGGTACGCCGGAGGAGAGCACCTCCTGGGCCAGCTCGAAGACGGCGCCCTCGACGCAGCCACCGGAGACGCTACCCACGACCTCGCCGTCCGGCCCGACCGCCAAGGTCGCGCCGGGCTGGCGAGGAGCGCTCTTGCTGATGCCCACCACGGTGGCCAACCCCACCGGGGCGCCGAGGTCGTACCACCGGCGCAGCGCCGGCAGGATGTCACGCACCGGCGGGCCTCCGCCGCGCGCCGGCCACGACGGCGGCCAGCTGCTCCAGCGCGGCCATGCTGTGCCCCTCCACGAACTCGTCAACGTGCGGTAACGCCGCCGCCATCCCCGCCGCCGACGGCGCATAGCCTGGCCGGAACTTTCGCGGGTTGGCCCAGACCACCCGATGTGCCAGCCGGTGCAGCCGGGCCATCGACTCGCCGAGCAGCCTGGCGTCGCCGCGCTCCCACCCGTCGGAGAGCACCACGACCACCGCCCCCCTGGCCAGGCCGCGCTGGCCCCACCGATCCAGGAAGGCCTTGACCAGCTCACCGAGCCGGGTGCCGCCGCTCCAGTCCGGTACGGCTGCGGTCAGTGCCGCCATCGCGGTGTCCGGGTCGCGATGCGAGAGCTCGCGGGTGACGCGGGTCAGCCGGGTGCCGATGGTGAACACCTCCGTGGGTGCGGCGCTGCCGCGGGCCGCGGCATGGGCGAAGCGCAGCAGCGCGTCGGCGTAGCCGCTCATCGAACCGCTGATGTCGACAAGCAGGACGACCCGACGAGGCCGGGACCGGTGCTTGCGGCGGGCAAGCCGAGCCGGCTCGCCGCCGCGGGCCAGCAGCTCCCGGGTGGTGCGGGCGGGATCGATCGGTCCTCGCGGCGACGGCCGGTAACGCCGGGACCGACGTGGCTCCCCGCGGAGCCGGAAGGCGGCCAGCAGCCGGCGTACCTCTTCCCGCTCGGCGGGTCCCAGGGTGGCGAGATCGCGCGAGCGCAGCAGCTCGACGGCGCTCGCCGTGGCGGCCAGCGCGGCCAAGCCGTCGCTCTCGGTCGGCCCATCCGTCGGCGGCGCCACGCCGGCGAGCCCCGGCACCGGCCGCAGCGCCATGTCCCTGCGACGTCGCCAGGCGACCGGGCGCTCGCCCCCGAAGTAGGCCGCGAAGACCCGCTCGTAGCTGGCCAGGTCGGCCGCGCTGGCGCACAGGCAGAACCGGCCAACCCAGTAGACCTGCGCCCGAGAGGTCGCGTCGATGACCGTGAGCGCCTCGACCAGCCGCTGCACCCGGTCGGGCCCGGCCGGCACGCCAGCCGCTCGCAGGGTCCGGGCCAGCCCGACAACCGTGGCCGTGGCGTCCGTCGAGGTGGTGGGGAGCGGGGTCGGCGACATCGTTACCCGCGGACCGCCTCGGCCACCAGTACGCCGATGTCCAGCCGCCGGGCCCGTTCCTGGTCCTCTCGGTACTTGAGGACCGTTCCGAGCGTGGCGGTGGCCAGCTCGGCGGTCAGGACGTCGGCACCGAGGGCCACCAGCGCCTCGGTCCAGTCCAGCGTCTCGGCCACCCCGGGAGGCTTGAGCAGGTCCTCGGTCCGTAGCCGCTGCACCACCGCGGTCACCTGCTCGGACAGCGCCCGGGTCGCCGCCGGCAGCCGGAGCCGCACGATCGCGACCTCCCGTTCGAAGTCGGGGTGCTCCAGCCAGTGGTAGAGGCAGCGCCGCTTGAGCGCGTCGTGGACCTCCCGGGTCCGGTTGGAGGTGATCACGGCGACCGGCGGGACGGCCGCCCGCAGTGTCCCCAGCTCCGGCACCGAGATGCTGAAGTCCGACAGCACCTCGAGCAGGAAGGCCTCGAACTCGTCGTCGGCCCGGTCGACCTCGTCGACCAGCAGCACGCACGGGCTGGTCTCCAGCGCGGCGAGCAGCGGGCGGGCGATGAGGAACCGCCGGGAGTAGAGCTCGGACTCCAACCGATCCACCGCTGCCTCCCCACCCGCGAGCCCGGCCGACTCGGCGGCCCGCAGGTGCAGCAGCTGCCGCGGGAAGTCCCAGTCGTAGAGCGCCTGGGCGGCGTCGATCCCCTCGTAGCACTGCAGCCGGATCAGCGGCGCCTCGAGCAGGGCGGCCAGCGTCTTGGCCAGCTCGGTCTTGCCGACCCCGGCCTCCCCCTCCAGGAACAACGGCCGGTGCAGGCGCAGCGCCAGGTAACAGGCGGTGGCGAGCCCCTCGTCGGCGAGGTAGCCCAGGTCAGTCAGTCGTGGCTGCAGGTCCGCGGGCGCATCGACCCCGGCCGGCAGCAGTCCGCGGGATCCGTCCGGGTGCACGAGCCGCCGTCTAGCCGGCCGCGGCAACCGACCCGGCGGCGGTCTCCAGCGCCCGGCGGGTCAGCACCCGGGCAAGGTGGCGGCGGTAGTCGGGCTGGGCGGAGAGGTCGGCGGCCGGGTTGGTGCCCTCCGCGGCGGACTCGGCGGCCGACCGGATGGCGTCGAGGCCGGCTCC
>JBPCOX010000183.1:0-3411 GCA_050999825.1 Mycobacteriales bacterium | reverse complement strand
TCCGCCCGCACCGGGGACGGCATCGACGCACTGCTCGACGCCGTGCTGCTCACCGCCGACGCCGCCCTCGACCTGCGGGCCAACCCCGACCAGGACGCGGAGGGCGTCGCGATCGAGGCGCACCTCGACCGTGGCCGCGGCGCGGTGGCGACAGTGCTGGTCCAACGCGGCACCCTGCGGGTCGGCGACTCCATCGTGTCGGGCGACGCCTTCGGGCGGGTCCGGGCGATGCTCGACGACAAGGGCGACCCGGTCTCCGCGGCCGGTCCGGCGTTCCCGGTCCAGGTCCTCGGGCTGACCTCGGTGCCCGGCGCCGGCGACAGCTTCATGGTCGTCGGCGAGGACCGGATGGCCCGCCAGATCGCCGAGCGCCGGCAGGCTCGGGAGCGCAACGCCGAGCTGGCGATGTCCCGCGGCCGGCCGACGCTCGAGGACCTCTTCGCCAAGATCGAGGAAGGCAAGATCACCCAGCTCAACCTGATCCTCAAGGGTGACGTCGCCGGTTCGGTCGAGGCGGTGGAGGACTCGCTGCTCAAGCTCGATGTCGGCTCTGAGGTCGGCCTGCGGATCCTGCACCGCGGCGTGGGTGCGATCACCGAGAACGACGTCAACCTGGCGGCGACCTCCGACGCGATCATCCTCGGCTTCAACGTCCGGCCCGAGGGCAAGGCCCGCGAGCTCGCGGCTCGCGAGCACGTCGACATCCGGCTCTACAGCGTGATCTACCAGGCGCTGGAGGACATCGAGTCGGCGCTGCGCGGCATGCTCAAGCCGGAGGTGGAGGAGGTCCAGCTGGGCACGGCCGAGGTCCGGGAGGTGTTCCGGGTGCCGCGCATCGGCAACGTCGCCGGCTCTCTGGTCCGTTCGGGCACGATCGTGCGCAACAGCCGGGCCCGGCTGGTACGCGACGGCGTCGTGGTTGCCGAGACCCTCACCGTGGACTCGCTCCGCCGCTTCAAGGACGACGTGCGTGAGGTGCTCGAGGGATACGAGTGCGGCATCGGCCTGGGGTCGTTCAACGACATCAAGGTCGACGACGTGGTCGAGACCTACGAGATGCGGGAGAAGCCCCGGGCCTAGCCGCCGCGAGGAGGTCGACGATGTGGACCGGGACGCTCGCCTGCGACCTGCTGCTGGGTGACGTGCACTCGCTCAAGGAGAAGCGGTCGGTCGTCCGGCCGATCGTGGCGGAGCTGGCTCGCCGGTACGCCGTGTGCAGCGCCGAGGTGGGGCACCTCGACCTGCACCGGCGCGGCGAGATCGGCGTCGCGGTGGTTGCCGCGGAGGCCGGGCACTGCGTCGAGGTGCTGGATGCGTGTGAACGGCTGGTCGCCGGCCGGCCGGAGGTGGAGCTGCTGTCGGCACATCGGCGGCTGTTCGGAGAGGACGACGAGTGACCGACGCCGCCCGCGCGCGCCGCCTGGCCGACCGGATCCGGGAGATCGCCGCCGCCTTTGTCGAGATGCGGGTCAAGGACCCCCGGCTCGGTTTCGTCACGGTCACCGACGCCCGGGTGACCTCGGATCTGCGCGACGCCACAGTCTTCTACACCGTCTACGGCGACGAGCAGGCCCGGGCCGACTCGGCGGCTGCGTTGGCCAGCGCGACCGGAGTGGTGCGGGCCGAGGTTGGCCGGCAGACCGGATTGCGGTTCACTCCCACGGTGACCTTCGTCGCCGACGTCGTACCGGACAGCGTCCGTCAGATCGACGAGCTGCTGGCCGTGGCATCGGCCGCCGACGCGCAGGTGCACGCGATCGCCGCCGGCGCACAGCCCGCCGGCGAGCCGGACCCGTACCGCAGCCCGCGCTCGGCCGAGGACGGGGACGCCGAGGCGGCCTCGTGACCGCGCCCGCCACCGCCGTACCGGAGCCGTCCTGGGCGGCCGCGGTGGCGCTGCTGCTCGGCGCCGACGAGGTGGCGCTCGCCTGTCACGTCAACCCCGACGGTGACGCGCTGGGCTCGATGCTGGCGCTCGCCCAGACCCTCGAGTCGCTGGGAAAGCGTGCCGTGTGCTCCTGGGACGGCGCCACCCCCCTGGCCCTGCCGACGGCGTACGCCGGCCTGGTGGGCGTCGACCTGCTGGTGGAGACCGCCGAGTTCCCGACGGCGCCCGACGTGCTGGTGGCGCTCGACACCGGCAGCCTGGACCGGCTCGGCTGCCTGGCCGACGTGGTGGCCCATGCCGGCGCGGTGCTGGTCATCGACCATCACGCCTCCCACGAGATCTTTGGCACGGTCGGCCTGATCGACCCGCACGCCGCCGCCACGGCCGTACTGGTGGAAGAGCTGGTACGCCGGCTGGGCGCCAAGCTGACCGCGGACGTGGCGGCGTGTCTGTATACCGGGCTGACGACCGACACCGGGTCGTTCAAGTACGCCTCGACCACTCCCGCGGTGCACGAGCTTGCGGCGCGGCTGCTGGCCACCGGGATCCGCCACGACGAGATCGCCCGCGCGATCTGGGACACCAACTGCTTCGCCTACGTCTCGATGCTCGGCGGTGTGTTGTCCCGGGCGCGGCTGGAGTCGCACGCGGCCGGGGGGCTGGGGCTGGTCTGGACCTACTCCACGGCGGCGGACCTGGCGGCGTACGGCGTCGGGATGGAGGAGCTGGAAGGCGTCATCGACGTGATCCGGACGACCGCGGAGGCCGAGGTGGCCGCGGTCTGCAAGCAGGACGCCGACGGCAGCCTCAAGGTCTCGATGCGCTCCAAGGGCCGGATCGACGTCGGCGCGGTCTGTGTGGCGCTCGGCGGCGGCGGTCACCGGTTCGCCGCCGGCCTGACCACCGCCGCGGACGCGACGACCACGATGGGCAAGATCCGCGAGCTCCTGGCCGCGGCGCCGCACCTGCCGGCGTGACCACGCCCGACGGCCTGGTGGTCGTCGACAAGCCGGCCGGGTGGACCTCGCACGACGTGGTGGCCCGGGTGCGGCGGCTGGCCGGAACCCGCCGGGTGGGCCACGCCGGCACCCTCGACCCGATGGCCACCGGCGTACTGCTGGTCGGCGTCGGTCGGGCGACCCGGCTGCTGGGCCACCTGGCACTGGCCGACAAGGCGTACGACGCCACGGTGCGGCTCGGCCGGTCCACGTCCACCGACGACGCCGAGGGCGAGCCGCTGGCCGGCGCGTCCGCCGCGCACCTCGACGAGGCGGCGGTCCGGGCGGCCCTCGAGCCGCTGCGCGGCGAGGTGCAGCAGGTGCCGGCCGCGGTCAGCGCCATCAAGGTGGCCGGCCGGCCGGCGTACGCGCGGGTCCGAGCGGGGGAGTCGGTCGCCCTGCCGCCCCGTCGGGTGACGATCTCCGAGCTGCGCGTGCAGGGCCTGCGCCGGGCCGGGAGCTGCCTCGACGTCGACCTGCACGTCGAGTGCTCGACCGGCACCTACGTGCGGGCGGTCGCCCGCG
>JBPCOX010000169.1:0-11243 GCA_050999825.1 Mycobacteriales bacterium | reverse complement strand
GAGACGCTCTACCTGCACGGGTCGACGGGTAGCTGGATGCGCCGAGCGGCGGCGGATGGCGCCGAGGCGTGCGTGACGGTCACGGTCGTCGACGGGCTGGTCCTCGCCCGGTCGGCGTTCCACCACTCGATCAACTACCGGTCCGTGGTCCTGTTCGGCCGGCCGCGCGAGGTGTCCGAGCCCGCGGAGAAGGCGGCGGCTCTGCGGGCCGTCGTAGAGCACGCTCTGCGGGGCCGCAGCGCGGAGGTGCGCGGTCCCAACCCGCGGGAGCTGGCCGCGACTAGCGTGCTGGCGGTCGGGCTCGCGGAGGTCTCGGCCAAGGTCCGGACCGGTCCGCCGGTCGACGACGAGGAGGACCTGTCGGCACCGACCTGGGCCGGCGTGCTGCCCGTGGTGACCGGCTACGGCGTACCGGTGCCCGCTCCCGAGCTGCCGGCCGGTGCGGCCCTGCCCGACAGCCTCACCGGTCTGCACCAGAGCTAGCGACCGCATGGCTCCACCCCCCGAGCGCGTCGTCGTGGTGGGCGGCGGGCTGGCCGGCTCGCGTTCCGTCGAGGCGCTGCGGGCTGGGGGCTACCAGGGCCGTCTCACCCTGGTGGGTGCGGAGCCGCAGCTGCCCTACGACCGGCCGCCGCTGTCCAAGGCGGTCCTCTCCGGTGCCGTCTCTGACACGACGCTGCGAGCGTCGTACGCCGATCTCGACGTCGAGATGCTGCTCGGCCGGCGGGCGGTGGCGCTCGGCGACGGGGTGCTGGAGACCGACTGCGGGCGGCTGGACTTCGACGGGCTGGTGGTCGCGACCGGCGCTGTCCCCATCGGGCTGCCCGGCGGCGGGCGCACGCTGCGCACGATCGGTGACGCCCTGGCCATGCGAGCTGCGATGCGGCCGGGCGCCCGCATCATCGTCGTCGGTGCCGGCTGGATCGGCGCCGAGGTCGCGACCGCGTCGGCCGCCGCCGGCTGCCGGGTGACCGTCGTCGAGGCCGGCCCTGCGCCGCTCGCGGGGGCCCTGGGCGTGGAGGTGGGTCTGGCGACGTTGCCGTGGTACGCCGAGGCCGGAGTGGACCTGCTGCTCGGCGCCCCGGTGACGGCGGTGGAGCCGGACGCCGTCGTACTGGCGGGAGGCCAGTCGCTGCCGGCGGACTACGTGCTGGTGGGCGTCGGCGTACGGCCCGACGTCGGCTGGCTGACCGGATCGGCCGTCGCCCTCGAGCGCGGGGTGGCCGTCGACGAGCACCTGCGGTCGTCGATGCCGGACGTCTATGCCGTCGGCGACGCCGCCGCCTGGTCCTCCCGCCGGTTCGGGCGCCGCCTGTCCGTCGAGCATTGGGACGACGCCCTGCACGCGCCGGCGGTGGCCGCGGCCAACCTGCTCGGCGGCGCATCGGTGCACGACCCGGTGCCCTACTTCTGGTCCGACCAGTTCGGGCGGACGGTGCAGTACGCCGGGCACCCGGGCGGTGCTGACACCTTCGTGTGGCGCGGCGACCCGACGGCGGGGGAGTGGGCCGGTTGCTGGCTGCGCGACGGCGTACTGGAGGCGGTGGTGACGGTCGACCGGCCCCGGGACCTGCTGCAGGCCCGGGGCGCCATCGCGGCGGGCGCGCCGATGGATCTCGGGCGTCTCATCGACCCGGCCATCGCGATCAGGGCCGCGACTCTGTGAGTCGCAGATCCTGTCGGGCCCTTGCAGATCTTAACCATACCCGGTATGCATACGCCGTATGTCGATCCGTCACGGCCTGTTGGCTCTGCTCGACCGCCAGCCCATGTATGGCTACCTGCTGCGTAACGAGTTCGAGGCCACCACGGGCTCCACCTGGCCGTTGAACGTCGGGCAGGTCTACACGACGCTCGGCCGGCTCGAACGCGACGGGCTGGTCGAAGCGGTTCCCGGGGAGGGTGAGGCGCAGCGCTCCTACGCCATCACGGTCCGGGGCCGCGAGGAGGTACGCCGCTGGTTCGCCACCCCGGTGACCCGGGAGGCACCACCGCGGGACGAGCTCGCGATCAAACTGGCCCTCGCGGTCACGATCGGCGGGGTCGACGTTCGTTCCGTGATCCAGACGCAGCGGACCGCGACCCTCCGGGCGCTGCAGGAGTACACCCGCCTCAAGAACGCTGCCCGGGACGGCGAGCTGTCCTGGCTCCTGGTTCTGGACTCGCTGGTCTTCGCCGCCGAGGCGGAGGTGCGCTGGCTCGACCACTGCGAGGCCCGGCTGGCCCGGAGCGTCGCGGAGGTCCCGCGCGAGACACCGTCCCACGTAGTGCCCGAGCCGCAGGAGGTACCGCGATGACCGCACCGGTGCTGGAGCTGCGCGAGGTCACCCGGGTGCACAGCAGTGGTCCGACCCAGGTGCGGGCCCTGCGCGGCGTATCCCTGCGCGTCGAGGCCGGCGAGCTCGTCGCCGTGATGGGACCTTCGGGGTCGGGCAAGACCACGCTGCTGAACCTCGCCGGCGGCCTGGACACGCCGAGCGCCGGAGCGGTCGTAGTGGAAGAGACAGTGCTCGGCTCGCTGAGCCGGCGCGACCTCGCTCGGATCCGGCGACGGTCGGTGGGCTACGTCTTCCAGGAGCTCAACCTGATCCCCGCGCTGACCGCCGCGGAGAACGTCATGCTGCCGCGCGAGCTCGACGGTGTGAGCACCCGTACGGCGCGCGCGGAAGCGCTGGTCGCGCTGGCGGAGGTGGACCTCGCTGCGCACGCCGACCGGTTCCCGGACGACATGTCGGGCGGCCAGCAGCAGCGGGTGGCCATCGCGCGGGCCCTGGTCGGCGACCGGCGGCTGGTCCTTGCCGACGAGCCGACCGGCGCGCTGGACTCGGAGACCGGTGAGTCGGTCCTCCGACTCCTGCGCGGCCGCTGCGACGCCGGTGCTGCCGGCGTTCTCGTCACCCACGAGGCTCGGCATGCCGGCTGGGCCGACCGCGTCGTCTTCCTCCGCGACGGCGTCGTGGTGGACGCGACCGCGCCCCTGCCGCCGGCGGAGTCGCTGCTCGCGGAGGGGGCAGCCCGGTGAGATCGCTTCCACTCGGGAGCTTCTCGCGAATGCGGGTCGCACTGCGGCTGGCGCGACGCGACGCGCGGCGCGCCCGTGGTCGCAGCATTCTCGTCGTCGCCATGATCGGCCTGCCGGTGCTGGGGCTCACCACCACCGACGTGCTTGCGCGGACGGCTCAGCTCTCGCCGTCGGAGCAGCTCACCCGCGAGCTGGGCGCAGCCGACGCCTCGGTGGTCTTCTCCGGCGGTGCTCCGCTCGAGCAGGACCCGAGCGGCCACAACTCATCCAGCGGCCCGTCCAGGGAGGCGCCCTCCGAGATGGAGTTGCTCGGTGTCCTGTCGCCAGGGAGCCGTCTGCTCCCGGATCCGGGTGCGGTCTCGGTCCAGGTCCTCACGGCCGACGGGCTGGCGATTGCCCAGCTGCACGGACTGGACTACGCCGACCCAGTCGTGCACGGGCTCGTGCGCCAGCGCTCCGGCCGCGCGCCTCGGACCGCCGGGGAGGTGGCCCTCAGTCCCCGGCTGGCGCGGCACCTGGGCCTGCACGTCGGCGACTCGATGCGCACTCGCCGGCCCGAGCGCAGCTACACCGTCGTCGGGATCGCCGAGGACGCCTACCAGGTGGTCAACGAGGCGTTCGTCCTGCCGAGCGCTCTGCCGGCGTCCGGTGAGCGGGCCGGTCCGCCCGCCAGCTACCTCGTCGACGCGCCGCAGGACGTCACCTGGGCGGACGTCCAGCGCCTCAACGCCCTCGGCATGACAGTTCGGTCGCGGGCCGTCGTCCTGCATCCGCCGCCCCGCAGCGAGGTGCCCTACTACCGGCTCCCCGGCGCCGGCTCCTCTGTGGGCACCCAGGTCATCGCCGCGGGCGTCCTCGCGGTGGGCATGGCGCTGCTGGAGGTCGTCCTGCTGGCAGGTCCGGCGTTCGCCGTCGGCGCGCGGCGACGCCGGCGGGACCTGGCGCTCGTTGCGTCGGCGGGTGGCGACGGCAACGACGTCCGCAACATCGTGCTCGGCGGCGGCGTGGTGCTCGGATCGGTGGCGGCCGTGGTGGGCCTGACGCTCGGCGTCGGCCTCGCCGCGGCCCTGCGACCGCTGCTGGAACGGGCCAGCGGCACGGCGATGGGCCACTTCGACCTACGCCCATGGGAGCTGCTCGCCGTGGCGGCCACCAGCGTGATCACCGGCTCGGTCGCGGCGGCGCTGCCGGCGCGGGTGGCGGCCCGCCAGGACGTGGTGGCGGCGCTCGCCGGCCGCCGCGGGGTGGTAATCAACCGGAAGCGGGTGCCCATACTCGGCTTGGTGATCGCGGTCGCTGGTGCGGTGGTGGCCGTCCTGGGTGTCGGATCACATGGCGTGGCCGTGATCCTGGCCGGCGCGGTGCTCGGCGAGATCGGGCTCATCATGTGTACGCCCACCGTGCTCGGCATGTTCGGCCTGCTGGGCCGGCGACTGCCGCTGTGCCCGCGGATGGCGCTGCGGGACGCCGCCCGCAACCGGGCATCGGCGGCGCCCGCGGTCGCGGCGGTGATGGCCGCCGTGGCCGGCAGCGTTGCGATCGGGGTCTTCGCCGCCAGCCTCAGCCGGCACAACGAGCTGTCCTACCATCCCTTGCTCGCGCGCGGGGACGCCTTGGTACAGCTGGGCGACGCAGCCGCCCGCGAGCAGGCCGCCGTGGTCGCGGCCGCCCTGCGCCGGAGCCTTCCCGCCCGCAACGTCCTTGTCGTGTACGGCCAACCCGAGGACTCGGCGGCCGGGGGGGCGTCGTCGGTCGAGCCGCCGGCCCCAGTGCAATGTCCGCTGGCCCTGCTCACGAGCCCGACTGAAGCCGACCTCCGCCGGTACGCCCGAGACCCCCGTTGCGGTGGCAATCCGCGGTATGTCGGCGGCAGCTTCCCGAGCATCCTGGTCGACGACGGCGCGGTGCTGCCGATGCTCACCGGCACCCCGACGCGTGAGGCGGTCGCTGCCCTGCGAGCCGGGAAGGCCGTTGTCTTCGACTCCTACCTGGTGGCCGACGGCCGCACGACGGTGCGGCTCCTGGACTACTCCAAGGGAGACAAGGGCACCGCCCACGTCGTGCCGGCGGTGGTGCAGCGCGATGGTCTCGCGCCGGCCCAGATCGTGCTGCCGCCGGCCACCGCTCGCCAGCTCGGCATCGCAGTCGCGGCCGTCGCCGTCGTCGCGGACGACATGCGGGTGCCCACCTCCAAGGAGGAGCAGGCAGCCCGTGGGGCGATAGCACTTCTCGGTTCGAGCTCGTATCTGGTCGTGGAGCGCGGTTACGAGAGCCGCACGGACGCGGGACTGCGGGCCATGGTCATCGGCGCGGGGATCATCACGCTGGGTGCCGCGGCAATCGCCACCGCGCTGTCTAACGAGGACGGGCGTGGGGACCTCACCACCCTGGCGGCCGTGGGCGCCTCACCCCGGGTGCGCCGGCTGCTGTCGATGTCGCGCTCGGGGGTGATCGCCGGGCTCGGGACCGCCCTGGGCGTTGCGGCGGGCTTCGTCCCCGCCGTGGGGCTGATCCTCGCCTACCGGAGGGTGGACCGGATGGCCTCCTTCCCGAGCGGAATCGCGGACCGTCCGCTGGTCGTGCCGTGGTCCAGCCTTGCCATCACGGCGCTCGTCGTACCGGCGATCGCCGTCGCCGTCGCCGGACTCTTCAGCCGGTCGCGACTGTCGGTCGAGCGGAGGGCTCCCCGCTGAGGCGGCGGAAGGGTTCGGCGTCCTCGAGGTGGGGGCGCCTGGAATCCCAGTTGCCGGCGCTGGCGAGGTTCTGTTCGGCTACCCGGATGGACCGGCAAGCGGTACTCGCGGCGTTCGACGAGCAGATTCGCCGACACCCGGAGCCTGACGCGCCGGACGGACACGTCGAGTACGCCGGCAGCGTGATCCGGCGCATCTCCGTCGGGAACGGGTGGACCGGGGTGACCTGGAGCGACCTCGACCAGGCCGGCGCCGACGCGGTCATCGCCGCGCAGGTCGGCCGGTTCGCGGAACTGTCTCGGCCCTGGGAGTGGAAGCACTACTCCTACGACCTGCCCTCGGACCTCCCCGACCGGCTGCTCGCGGCCGGTTTCACGCCCCAGCCGGCGGAGGCCCTGCTCGTCGCCGAGATCGCGGACCTCACGCTCGATGTGCCGCCGCCGCCGGGAGTGGAGCTGCTCGCAGTCGTCGACATGTCAGGCGTGGCGGCGCTCGTGTCGGTGCATGACGAGGTGTTTGGCGGAGACCATTCCGTTGTGGGCAGGACCGTGCTGGCCGGTCTCGCTCGCCAGCCCGGCGCAGCCGCGGCCGTGGTCGCCGTCGCCGGCTCCACGCCGGTCGCCGCCGGGCGGGTGGAGTTTCATCCGGGCACCGACTTCGCCAGCCTGTGGGGCGGCGCCACGCTGCCTGCGTGGCGGGGCCGCGGAGTCTTCCGCTCGCTGGTGGCCCACCGGGCTGGCGTGGCGTCGGCTAGAGGTTTCCGCTACCTACAGGTCGACGCCACTCCAAACAGCCGACCGATACTCCAGCGTCTCGGCTTCGTCGAGCTGGCCAGCACGACCCCGTTCATGCACCCGGGCGGAACCGGCTGACGTCACACAGCCGATCTCCGCGAGCACGAGCGACCCGGTTGCCCGTGACGTCCATCGGGATTCCGCCTTGAGGAAGCGGCGCACCGACGGAGGCGTCCGAGCCGGGGGGGCGGGGATAGTCAGCGGTTGCGCTCGTTGCGGACGAACAGCGCGGTGCCGGCCACGAGGAAGACTGCGAAGAGCCCGCCGACGACGACGATATCCAGCAACAACCCGTCGACGACGACTTCGCCCCGGTCCGGGCTCCCGAAGTAGAAGACCCAGCGGGTGAGGTCGACGGCGTACCGCATCGGGGCGAGGTGGGACAGGACGTCGAGGAACGGCGGCAGCGACTGGATCGGGTTGAAGACTCCCGCCAGCAGGAACTGGGGGAGGAACACGAAGCTGAACAGCTGCTCGGCTACCCGGCGGCTGCGGACGGCCGACAGCGTCAGCAGGCCGAAGGCCGCGCCGTACAGGCACCCGAGGACGCCGACCAGGAGCAGGCCCGGCAGAACGGCGGCGGAGAAGCGCACGCCGACGACGAGGCCGAACCCCACGATGCCGGCCGCCTGGACGAGTGCCACCAGGGACTCGCCAACGATCTTGCCCAGCACGATCGAGTAACGGGACACAGGGGCGACGAAGAGCTCCTGGGTGAAGTCGTTCTCGCGGCCCTCCAGCAGCGAGAGAAGCCCGAGTGCCGAGGACTGGAACAGTGTCTGCGCGTAGACGCCGGTGAAGACGAACGTCAGGTAGTCGAAGCCCAGCGCGCCGCCCAGACCGCTCTGGAAGCTGCGGCCGAGGATGACGACGAGCAGGAACGGCAGCACGAACGTCGCTACGATCCGCGGCCGGTCGGCGAGGAACTTGGTCACGTCGCGCTGGGCGATGGCCAGCACGGCGGCCATCTCGGCACCGGCCGGCGACGTCGCCCGGCCGGTTCCCAGGGCCGGCATGGTCGTGGTCTCACTCATCGCTGTGACCGTCCCCGGGCGGGCCGACGATGTCGAGGTAGGCGTCCTCCAGCGTCGGTGCGTGGGTGCGTACGACGCTGAGCGGCGTCTCGATCGAACGGAGCAGGCGCTGGGCGTCGCCGTCCCCGGCGGCGATCCGCAACGGCGTTCCCTCCTCGAATGGAATGCGCAGAGTCCGGAGCTCGGCTCGCAGGCGGTCGCGGTCCTCGGCGTCGAGAAGGAGCAGCTGCCGGCCGGTCAGCCGGCGGGTCAGCTCGGCCGGGCTGCCGGCCGCGACGACCCGGCCGCTGGCGATGACGCAGACCCGGTCCGCCCGCTCCGCCTCCTCCATGTAGTGCGTCGTGAGGAACACCGTCGTACCGCTGTCGGACTGCACCCGGCGCAGGTAGGACCACAGCTCCCGGCGGCTCGCCGCGTCGAGCCCGGCGGTCGGCTCGTCCAGGAAGAGCACCCGAGGCCGGTGCAGCAGGCTGCGCAGGATCTCCAGCTTGCGCTTCATCCCGCCGGAGAGCGTGCGCACCGGGCGGAAGATGTCGCGCTCGATGCCGAGCATCCCGGCCAGCTCGGCCACCGCCGACCGGTACGCCGCCGGCATGGCGCGGTAGGACGGCCGGTACGGGAAGAGCCCGTAGAGGATCGCGTGCAGCCGCACGTTGTGCTCGCCGGAGAGGTTCAGGTCCAGGCTGGGCTGCTGAAAGATGATCCTGATCGATCGGCGTACGGCGGCCGGGTCGTCGGTGACGCCGCGACCGGCCACCCGCACGGTCCCGGCGGTGGGCAGCAGCGTGGTGGTGAGCACCGAGATAGTCGTGGTCTTGCCGGCACCGTTCGGGCCGAGCAGCGCGAAGAACTCCCCGGGTCGGACGTCGAAGGACACCCCGTCAACGGCCGCGGCCACAGACTTGCGGTAGCGCTTGACGAGCCCGTCGACCTCGATCACCGGCGCCGGCACGATGCCAAGCTAACCGGCGAACTCCGTCGCGAGCAGACCCATGAGGTGCATGTCGACCCGTACGCCGTTGCGGAAGAACGCCTGCCGCGCGGTGCCCTCCAGGGTGAATCCGACCTTGCGGTAGACGGCCATCGCTCGCTCGTTGCCGGCGTGCACCCACAGCTCGATGCGGTGCAGGTCCATCTGCTCGAAGCCGACCCGGCAGGTCAGCCGCATCGCGTCGGTGCCGTAGCCCTGCCCCCACACCGACTTGTCGCCGAGGGAGATGCCCAGCTCGGCGCAACGCACCTCTGGACCCTTGGTGCGGAGGCTGACGCCGCCGATGAGGCGGCCGTCGAACGTCTCCACGGCGAGCTCGCAGCCGTCGTACGACACGGGTCTGGCGTGCTCCACCCACGCCGTCTCATCGGCCCGGGAAAGCGGGTAGCGCATCTGTAGGTGGGCGCGGACATCCGGGTCGTTGTACCAGCGGTAGAGGGTCTCGACGTCCTCGGGCTCGTATGCACGCAGCCGCACGAGCTGGCCCTCGTACACCGTCGCCTCCCGCTCCGCTCCGGGACGAGGTTAGGTGCGGCGCGCTGGTGCGACCAACCGGATTACCTGCGGCAAGGCGACCTGACTTCCTCGACGCCGTGCCGGGCTCCGGACATAGTTCGGCGCCGGCCCCCTTAGGAGCCGACGCCGTCAGCTCCGTCAGCTGGTGCGTGACGGCCGGCTGGTTTGCGATCCGCGCTGGTGATCGGCCGGAGCCGCGGATCCCCGCGGTCATCATGGCCGACGGTGGTCAGGGGGCTGCCCGGCACGATCACCCTGCTGCGGCGACGAGGCGGCGCCGCGCTGGCTCTTCACGCCGGAAGCGTCGCTGCCCGGCGCCCCGATCGAGGCGCTGGCCGAGAACCGGGGGACCGAGGTCAAGCGTCGGGCGCAGACGCTCGCCTTGCTGACTCCTCGGTGGCCGGGGACGCATCCCGGCGGCGGCGTACGACGCTCTTCCATCAGCGCCCGTCCCGACGCAGCGACCGTGAACGGGTTGAAGAGCCAGAAGATGGTCGCGTCCGCTGGGAGGTTCTCGATCGCGTTGCCCGCGAGAATGGTGACGTTGCGATAGCGCCGAAGCCGCTCGCGTGCTTCGTGGGCCAGATCCTCCTCGATCTCCAGCCCGAGAATCCGATTGTCTGCGCCGCGGCTCAACCACCAGTTGATCACGCGACCCTTGCCGCAGCCGATGTCGACCAGGACGTCGGAGGGCGTGATCTCGAGGTCGTTGCCGGCGTTGAAGATCCGCGGTAGCTCGTAGTAGTGAGCGCTGCCGAAGAGGTTCGCCCCAAGGGCTGCGTGAGAGGACGGCCGACTTCCGCCTGACCAGCCGCCGTACCTCCGGTCGATGAGCACGTTGCACAACGGGGCGAGCCCGAGCCTGTGACGGAAGATCCAGATGCGCGACCGAAAGCGGAACAGCACAAGCCGGCGCCGCAGCCGCTTCGGAAGTCGTCGAAGCGTCGGGTGTCCCTTCATCGTGCCGCCGGACCGCGGATCCGAAGCGCCGGCAGGGGCTTGTGGTCGGCACAGTAGTAGCAGCCGCTGTCGCGTCGTCGTCGCAACGTCTGCCGTTATCGGTCGGTGTGGGGCCGACAGACTCTGCCGGTGCGATCCACTGGGTGGACGTGGCAGGGTGCCGGTCGTGACCGAGGTCGAGGCGGAGCTGGACACGCTGGTGGGGGATTGGCTGACGTTGCCGGCGGTCGCGGAGCGGCTTGGCGAGTCGCCCGGGCGGGTGCGTCAGCTGGTGCGTGACGGCCGGCTCGCCGCCGTACGCCGCGGTAAGCCACCGGAGCTCGCCGTCCCGGCGGCCTTCGTCGGGGACGGGATGGTGCTCAAAGGACTGCCGGGCACGCTGAC
The DNA here is from genome assembly GCA_050999825.1 of Mycobacteriales bacterium. GTDB lineage: Bacteria > Actinomycetota > Actinomycetes > JALYNC01 > JALYNC01 > JBPCOB01. The sequence continues at coordinate 849 of JBPCOX010000169.1, read as the reverse complement.
CCTGTTGCGGGACGCCGGGTACGACGAGGAAGCGGCGCTGCGGTGGCTCTTCACGCCGGACGCGTCGCTGCCCGGTGCGCCGATCGCGGCGCTGATCGAGAACCGTGGGACCGAGGTCAAGCGCCGCGCGCAGGCACTCGCGTTCTGATGCCCGGTGCCGACCGCCGGACGCGGCTCGCCGACGCGCGGCTGTATCTCTGCACCGATGCCCGGACTCGCCAGGGTGACCTCGAGGACTTCCTCGACGCCGTGCTCGCCGCCGGCGTCGACATCGTGCAGCTCCGGGAGAAGGGACTCGAGGCGCGCCAAGAGATCGCGTTCGCTGAGGTCTTTGCGGCCGCTGCCACCCGGCACGGTGCGCTCTTCGCCGTCAACGACCGGGCCGACGTGGCGTACGTCGCACGGCCGGACATTCTGCACCTGGGGCAGGACGACCTGCCGGTTCGCGCGGCGCGGGAGATCCTCGGCAACGACGTCCTCGTCGGCCGGTCCACCCACGCCCGCGGGGAGGTGGCGGCGGCGGCGGTCGAGCCGGGTGTCGACTACTTCTGCGTCGGGCCTACGTGGGTGACTCCCACCAAACCGGGCCGGCCGGCGCCGGGCCTGGAGCTCACGTCGTACGCTGGCGGGGTGGACGGTGGTCGGCCGTGGTTCGCGATCGGTGGCATCGACCTGGCCAACCTCGACGCCGTGCTGGCCGCCGGTGCGACCCGCGTGGTGGGCGTACGGGCGATCACCGAGGCGGCCGACCCGGCGGCGGCCACCCGCGCCTTCGCCGAGCGGCTGCGCGGATGAGGGCGACGTACCTGCTGCTGATGGCGGCCTGCGTGCTGGGGACGCTGCCCCTCG
>JBPCOX010000099.1:0-7216 GCA_050999825.1 Mycobacteriales bacterium | reverse complement strand
GCGGTGATGCGGGAGGCGGCCCGGGTGCTGCGGCCGGGAGGCCGCTGGGTCTTCGCGGTGACCCACCCGATGCGCTGGTGCTTCCCGGACGACCCCGGCCGGGACGGCCTGACCGTCGACTCCTCCTACTTCGATCGGCGCGCATACGTCGAGCGTGACGTCTCGGGCACGGTGACCTACGCCGAGCACCACCGGACCATGGGCGACCGGGTAGCGGAGATCGTCGGGGCGGGGCTGCGGCTGGTCGACGTGGTCGAACCCGAGTGGCCGGAGGCGCTGGAGCGGACCTGGGGCGGGTGGAGCCGGCTGCGCGGCCGGCTCTTCCCCGGTACGGCGATCTTCGTGTGCGCGAAGCCGCCGTCCTCCGCCAGCCGGTGATCCATGGACGCCGGAGCACGCCAGGGCGTGCCGAGACGTCCATCGATCAGGAGGCGGGAAGCGCGAGACGGGTGAGGCGACCGGCGTGCCGAAGCCGGAATGCCGCCGCGTCGACGACGCGTGCCGGTGGCAGGGTGGCGCCGACCGCGAGCGTCTCGGCCAGCCGGGCTCGAAAACCTGCCCGGTCCTCGCGGTACTGCGCCGGCGAGACCTGGACGACGAGCAGGCCGTGCCGGGTCAGCCGCTCCCGGCGCGCCATGGTCTCCTCGGCCTGAAGCGGGCCGAGGTGCCAGCGGTGGGAGTCGATCTCGAGGACGGTGCTGGCCTGCGGCCACCAGGCGTCGGGATCTGCGATCCAGGTGCCCTCGAGTGAGAGCAACGACCGGTTCCACTGTGCCCGCGGCAGGGCCGAACGCCGAAGGTCACGGGCCACCTCGGCCTCCGGCACCGACCGGGCGCCCCACCCGACCTCCTCGAGCGCGCGGCGAAGCAGGGCAGACCCCGTCGACTCGCCGGCGTCCATCTGCTGGGCGAGTCGCTCGACCGTCGTACGGCGCGTCTGCACCGCCTCGGCGACCAACGCGCGGACGTCGCGCAGGAGCACCAGCGGCCGGCACGCGTCGACCACGGCCCGCTGCAGCGGTACGACGGGCAGGCCCTCCCGCCACCTCGGCGCGGGCAGTCGAGTCGTCCGCTTGACCACGATCCCGGGCGCTGCGGCCCGCCGTCGTACCCGCTGGTCGGCGAGGACGTGCACGGCGGCGGACGGGTCCGCCGGCAGCGCGGTGAGGCCATGAGCCAGACACGCCGTCGCCCCGCCGAGCAGCGCGAGGTCTCCGGTCGCGTGGTCGGCACCGCTTTCGACGTACAGCAGCGCGACCCGCCAGCGCTGCCGCTCGGTCAACACCCCGGTGCACGCGGCGACGACTGCGGGCGCGACGAGTCGCCATGGACCGTCCGGGCGCAGCCGGTGGGCGAGCGCCGAACGCGTGACGCCCGCCGCCAGCGCCTGCCGCCGGTGAAGCAGCCCGTCTTGGACGGCGAGCAGGTCCGGAAGTTGCACGGCGACAGCCTCGGTCGCGCGGCGGGCGGCGGCCAGCGGCACCGCGAGAGTTGTGGAACGCGTCGTGGTCCACACCGCCGGTCTGCCCTCCGCCGGCGTCTTGCCGGGGACCTCTCGCCGGGGCAGGTGATCCACGGACAGCTCGGCACGCCGTGGCGTGCTCAGGTGTCCGTGGCACGGGTGGGCTGGAGTCGGTACGGCGATCTTCGTGACCGAGCGACCGGGCGAGTAGGGGCTCAGCCCGGTGGCGGTTCGAGGTGGACGACCTTGGTAGTGGTCACCTCGTCGAGCAGTTCGGGGCCGTAGCCGAAGCCGCTGCCGCTGCCGCCGTGCGGCTCCGCGGCGCCGCCGGGCGCGCCGCCCCAGGCTGCGTTGACCTTGACCGTGCCGGCGGCGAGCTCACGCCATGCCCGCTGGGCGTGCCCCATGTCGGCGGTCAGCACCGTCGCGGCCAAGCCGTACGCCGACCGGTTCGCGGCCGCCAGCGCCTCATCGTAGGTCGCGACCGCCTGTACCGCCGCCACCGGGCCGAAGGTCTCCTCGCGCATGACCGCCATCTCGTCCGTGCAGCCGGTGAGCACCGTCGGCGGGTAGAACGCCCCGGGCCCTTCGGGCACCCTGCCGCCGGTCAGGGCGACGGCGCCGGCCGCGACCGCCTGGGTCACCTGGTGGTGTACGACGTCGCGCTGGCGGCGATCGACAAGCGGACCCATGGTGGTCGTCGGGTCCAGTCCCGGCCCTATCACCAGGGCTTCGGCCTCCTTCACTAGCGCCTGGACGAAGGGTTCGGCGACCTCCTGGTGGACGTAGATGCGCTCCACCGACGTACAGATCTGGCCGGCGTTGGCAAACGCCCCGGCAGCTGCCTGCGCCGCCGCCCACACCGGGTCGACGCCCGCGTCGACGACCAGCGGGTCCTTGCCGCCGAGCTCGAGGATGGCCTTGGCACCGGTCCGCCCGCAGACCGCCGCGATCTCCCGGCCGGTGGCGAGCGAGCCGACGTGGATCACCAGGTCGACGTCGGGATGGGCAACCAGCGGCCGGCCGGCGCGGGCGTCTCCGTGTACGAGGCTCAGTACGCCGCTCGGCAGGTCGAGCAGCTCGACCAAGCGGGCCCCCGACAGCGGCGTGCGCTCCGACGGCTTGAAGACGACGGTGTCACCGGTCACCAGGGCGCCCGCGAGCAGCCCGCAGGCGATCGCGACCGGGTCGTTCCAGGGGGTGAGGACGACCGCCACCCCGCGCGGCTCGTGCACCATCAGGTCGGTGGCGCCCCAGCCGCCCTGCAGGCTGCGGCCGCGGTGCAGCGGACCGAGCTCGGCGTACTGCTCGATCGTCTCGATGCCGGCCAGGACGCCGCCACGCGAGTCGCCGATCGGCTTGCCACCCTCCCGGGTCTGCAGGACGGCCAGCTCCTCGACGTGGTCGCGGAGGCGGCGGGCGGCCGCTTTCAACAGGCCTGCGCGCTCGGCGGGCGCCGTCCGCGCCCAGCTCCGTGCGGCGGCCCTAGCTGCGGCCACCGCAGCGTCCGCTGCCTGTTCCGAGCCGGCCGGCACCGTGCCGAGCAGCTCGTCAGTCGCCGGGTCGCGCACCTCGATGACGTCGGTCGTGGCCAGGGTGTCGAGCATGGCTTCTCCTTCGGTCGGGCGTCGCCGTGCGCTACGGACAATCTGCGCTCGCCCGTGAAGTCTGCGCAAAGGCGACGGGTCCGGCGCACAATGTGCATCCGGCCCCACCCACGCCAGTGGCGGGCCAGCCAGCGGAGAAGCTCATGGTGGACGCTATGCAACCCTCGTTCGTGGGTCGGGCCCGCGAGCTGGAAGCGCTCACGGGAGCGTTGACACACGTACGTGCGGGCCAGGCGCGGGTCGTGCTCGTTCTCGGCGAGGCCGGCGTGGGCAAGACGGCCCTGCTACGGCGGTTCCTGGACGCCGCACCGGACTTGCGGGTCGTCCTGGCGTGCGGTGACGAGTCGGAGACCCGGCTCCCCTACGGGCTGGTCGACCAGCTGGCCCGGCGCTGCGGCAAGGCCCGGGCGGCCCCCCTGGTGCAGGTGATGGCCGACCCCGCCGTCGATCCACTGCGGATCGGGGCGGAGCTCCTCGACCTGCTGGGAGCAGTGCAGGCGACCGGCCCGGTGGCCGTCGTGGTCGATGACGCGCAATGGGCGGACTCCTCGTCGCTGCGCGCTATGACCTTCGCACTGCGCCGGCTGTCGTCGGACGCGGTGCTCGCGCTGATCGCCGCACGGGCCGCCGACGCGGCCACCCTGCCAGCCGGCCTGAACCGACTGGTCGACTCGGAATGCGGCGTGCGGTTGCGCCTCGACGGTTTCACCACTGAGGAAGTGCGGGAGCTGGCCAAGGTCGTGGGAGTGGGACAGCTGCCGCTGCAGGCGGCCGAGCGTCTGCGCGCGCACACCGCCGGCCTGCCGCTGCACGTGGCGGCCCTTCTCGAAGAGCTGCCCTCAGACGTGTTACGCCAACTCAGCAAGGAGCTGCCGGCGCCCCGTTCGTTCAGCCAGCTGGTGCGCTCCCGGGTGGCCGGCTGCTCGCCGGCGGCTACCGCCCTCGTGCGGGCGGCCGCGGTGCTCGGCTCGCCGAGCCCGCTTGCCCTGGCCGCCCGGCTGGCCGAGCTGGAGCATCCCGTCGTACCGCTCGATGAAGCGGTCGACAGACAGCTCCTCGTCGAGGCGTCCGCGGACGGAGCGCCGGGCGTCGCCTTCCCGCACCCCCTCGTCGGAGCTGCCATCTACGCCGACCTCGGCCCGGCCCGGCGGACGGCGCTGCACTCCAGGGCCGCAGGACTGACCACCGGGGAGGTGGCGCTCACCCACCGGGTGGCCGCCACCACGCGCCCCGATGGGGCGCTCGCCGCCGAGCTACGGAGCGCCGCCCGAGCGGCAACCGGCCGGGGCGCCTTGTCCGGCGCGGCCAGGCAGCTGCTGCAGGCAGCCAGCGTTCCCCCGCGGGAGAATCCGCCGACCGCCTCCTCTGCGACGCGGTGGAGTCCATGCTCGCGGCCGGCGACGTGGCAAGCGCCTCGGCGGTGTCAGACCGGCTGGCTGGCCTTCCCGCCAGCCCCCGCCGCAGCCACCTGCTGGGTCAGCTCGCCCTGTTCGCAGGGCGACAGGAGGACGCGGAGCAGCTGCTCGTCACGGCCTGGGGACAGTGTGGCGGCGCCGCGGAGTGCGCCGACACCGCCGCCCAGGTGGCCACCTTGCTCGCCCAGCTCGTCCTGCCGCAGTGCCGCGCGAGCGAGGCGATCCAATGGAGCAAGCGTGCGCTCGCGTTAGCCGGCCATGCCTGGCCGGCGCGAGGTCACGCCAAGGCGGTGCTCGCCACCAGCCTCGGCATCTCCGGTCGGGCGGACGACGGTATCGCCCTGCTGTCGGCGCTGCCCAGCTCCCCGTGGCTTCCTGGCGAGGAGCTGGACGGACTGACGGGTCGGGGGCTGCTCAGGCTCTGGACCGACGACCTGGCCGGCGCCTGCGCCGACCTGGCAGCGGTGGTGGACGCCGCCCGGACCCGCCCCCCGGCTGCCACCTACCTACAGGCGCTCGGCTACCTCGCCGAAGTCCAGTACCGCGTCGGCGCCTGGCAGGACGCCACGGTGTCCGTCGAACGGGCGATCGCCGTCTGCGAGTACTTCGACCAGGCCTGGCTGAGCGCCTTCGTCCACGCTCTCGCCGGCTATCTGCAGACCGGACGTGGTGACTGGGCCGGGGCACAGACCCACGTCCGTGAGGCCGGCGCCGCCGCGGAACGACTGGGCGACTCCGCGAGCCTTGCATACGCCGTGACCGCGCGCGCCGAACTGGCATTCGCCCAAGGCCACTATGGCGCGGTGCTCGAAGCAGTGGAGCCGCTGGCCGCCATGGGCTACCGCGACGGGGTGTACGAGCCGGCCGTGTTCCGGTGGCGGGAGCTCTACGCCGACTCACTGGTGCGCCTGGGCAGGGATGACGACGCCGAGCGGGTCCTCGTGCCGTTGGAGGCCCTCGCGGCGTCCCGCGGCCGGCACTCGGCGTCCGCCGGTGCCGCACGGGTCCGGGGCTGCCTAGAGGCGAGTCGGGGCGCGAGCGACCGGGCGACCGCTGCTTTCGCGGCCGCACTCGCTCACCTCGGCGGACTGACCATGCCGTACCTGGCGGCGCAGGTCCGGCTCGACTACGGGATCTTCCTCCGGCGGACCGGCCAGCGGCGGGCAGCTGCGGTGCAGTTGGATGCCGCGGCGACGCTGCTCCGGGCGGTGGGGGCCCAGCACGCGCTGGAGCGTTGCCGCGACGAGCTGGTGGCCTGCGGCCTGCACCCCGGGAGGAGCTCGGCACGACCGGTCCAGGGCCAGCTCACGCCAAGGGAGCTTGCCGTCGCCCGGCTGGTTGCCGAGGGACGCTCCAACCGCGAGGTCGCCACCGAGCTGTTCGTGAGCGTGAAGACCGTTGAGTTCCACCTGCGCAACGTCTTCGTCAAGTGCAGGGTGAACTCACGCGCGGAGCTCTTCGCCAAGCCTGAGGCACTTCGGTCCCCCGCGCGAACGGCTGCCGTTTCGGGGAGACCCTAGCCTCGCAAGACCAGGGTCGGTCCCTGGTGCGCCGCAGAGTCTATGTCGGTCACGCTCCGGTCAGCCGTGCTCATGGGGGAGACGCGGCCGTCGTCCATCCGATCCGGGGGGATCATGAGACATCTGCTACGCATCTCCGTCGTTGGCGCGCTTGTCGCGGCCGGAGGGCTCGGGGCCGCCGCCACGCCCGCGTACGCCGCCAGCACCATCGTGGTGGGCCCCGGCCAGTCCATCCAGCACGCGGTGAACCGGGCGCATCCGGGTGACACCATCCTGATCAAGCCAGGGCACTACCAGCAGAGCGTGCTGGTCGCCAAGAACCACCTGCGCATCAAGGGTTCCGGCGCGAGCCTCGGCGGCACCGTCATCGAGCCCTCGGCTACACCGTCCGGCGCCTGCGCCAAACATGACTCCGGCATCTGCGTCGTGGGATTCCGCGAGACCGTCGTCGGCACCCGCATCGAAAGCCTTCTCGTCCGCAACTTCAAGGACAGCGGCGTCATCGCATTCAACGCCCGCGGCCTGCTCGTCCAGAACGTGGTGGCCCGCGACAACGGCGAGTACGGCATCGCCCGGTTCGCCTCCTCCGGCGGCGCACTGATCAACAACGTGGCCACCGGCAGCGGCGAGGCCGGCCTCTACATCGGCGACTCCCCGAACGCCAACGTGTTCGTCGCGGCCAACGAGGTCTCCGGCAACGGCTTCGGGATCTTCTACCGGCACTCCCAGCACGCGGCGTTCCTCTACAACAACGCCCACGACAACTGCATCGGCTTCTTCGCCGTCTCCGGCCCGCCGCACCCACCGGTCGGCGACGCCGTCGTCCGGTACAACACCGTGCGCCACAACAACAAGGCGTGCAAGGGCGGCGAGGAGCTGCCGTTCGACTACTCCGGCGGTGGCATCGTGCTGCTGGGCGCCAAGGACATGGCCGTCGGCAACAACTCGGTGCTGAGCAACCGGGGCAACAGCCCGCTCTCGGGCGGCATCGTGCTGCTTTCCGATAGGACGTTCTTCGGTGGCGGCCCGACCAGCAGCGGCAACGCGATCCAGAACAACACCGCCTACCACAACTCACCGGCCGACATCGTCGACCAAAGCGGCGGGCGGAACAGCTTCCGCGGCAACTTCTGCAGGACGTCCATCCCGCGCGGGCTCTGCCACCACTGATCCGGGGAGACAGGCTGAGGGGGGGGGGGGTGGTAGAAAACC
>JBPCOX010000094.1:0-4104 GCA_050999825.1 Mycobacteriales bacterium | reverse complement strand
TTTTTTGGTGTTCCTGTTCTTTTTGGTTGGTTTTTTTTCTTTTTTGCCTGGTTGTCTCTGCTGGCGTTCGGGCCTTCCCTCCCCTTTTCCTCCCCCCCCCCGGCCAACCATTTCCGGCCAACCACTTCCGGCGGTGAAGGACCCCATGACCACTCCAGCGGTGCCCAGGCACCCCGCCACGGCACTCCTGGGCACCTGGGTTCGGACGGCCCCGGGGCGCCGAGACGGCGCCAGATGGCCAGGGCGCCGGCTCGCGACCGCCTTGGTGTTCGCCGGTGGCCTGGTCACCGGTGCCGGCGGGGTAGCGGTCCTCCCCACTGCTGGGCACTCCCCGCCCCGCCTCGAGGCCGCGCGGAGCGAGACCAGCTCCGTCTTCGGACTTCCGATCGGGCCAGCTTCTTCCCAAGCCACGGTGGTGCCCCCGACCACGAATATCCGGGTCCCCAGTGCGCCGCCGGTCGAAGTCGTCCTGCCGAGCATCCGCACCCGGTCCCGGCTGGTGGGGCTTCGCCTCAACCGTGACGGCACTGTGGAGGTGCCGACCGACTACGCCGTCGCTGGCTGGTACCGCGACGGTCCGGCACCCGGTGACCCCGGCGCGGCGCTGATCCTGGGCCATGTCGACTCAACCAAGGGTCCAGCCGTGTTCTACCGGTTGGGTGAGCTACGCAAGGGTGACGCCGTCCTGGTCCGGCGAGCCGACGGTACGACGGCACGGTTCATCGTCTCGAGGCTGGCGACTTACCCGAAGTCGCGCTTTCCGGCCGCCAAGGTGTACGCCGCAACGGCCCGCCCGGAGCTGCGTCTCGTCACCTGCACCGGCGACTTCGCCAGCGGTCACTACCTGGACAACCTCGTCGTCTTCGCTGAGCAGGCAGTGCCGCCGCCGGTCAAGAAGCCGGCCGCCCGGCCCGCCAAGCCGGCGGTCAAGAAGCTGGCGCCCAAGCCAGCCAAGCCGGCGGTCAAGAAGCTGGCACCCAAGCCTGCGGGCAGGCAGCCCGTGACCAGGTTCGCCGTCAAGGAGCCCCTGCTGTGAGGCGGTCGGTGCTGCTGACGTTGACCTTCGGGCTGGCCGCGGCCCTGCTCGTCGGTGGTGGGTTCGGGATGGTACGGGCCAGCGACGCCGGATCGAGCGCTCGCGGCACCCGCGTCGTGGCCGCAGCCGGCGTAGCCCGCCCGGTCGACCCGCTGGCCAGGAGCCTCACAAAGCTCCAGGAACAGCTGCGGCGAGTGCCCGGGGACTGGGTGTCGTGGGCAGCGCTGGGGTCGACGTACGTCGAGCAGGGCCGGGTCACGGTGGACCCGACGTACTACCCCAAGGCGCAAGGAGCGCTCGAGCGCTCCCTCCGTCTGAACGCCACGGACAACTACCAGGCCATGGCCGGGATGGGGGCGCTGGCTGCGGCTCGGCACGACTTTGCCGGCGCCTTGACCTGGGCCCAGAAGGCGAGCCGGATCAACCCCTATAACGCGAGCGTGTACGGCGTCATGGGCGACGCCCTGGTTGAGCTCGGCCGTTATCCGGAGGCGTTCCGGTCGATCCAGCGGATGGTCGACCTCAAGCCCGGGCTGTCGTCGTTCGCGCGGGCGTCCTACACCTGGGAGCTGCGCGGAGATGCCGGCCAGGCGCGGGCCGCCTTACAGCGGGCGCTGCGGGCCGCCGGTACGCCGGCGGACGCCGCGTTCGCCCGCTACTACCTCGGCGAGCTCGCCTGGAACTCGGGCGACCTCGCCGGAGCCGCCGCGCAGTACACCGCCGGCGTCTCGGCAGATCCGTCGTACCTGCCGCTGCTGGCGGGGCAGGCGAAGGTGGCCGCGGCCCGGGGGCTGACCGAGGCCGCCATCCGCGACTACACCGAGGTCGTCGCCCGGGTGCCCCAGCCGCTCTACGTCATCGAGCTGGCCGAGCTCTACCAGTCGCTCGGCCGCCAGCAAGACGCCGCGCGTACGTTTGCCCTCGTTCGCGCCGAGGCGAAGCTGTTCACCGCCAACGGCGTGAACGTCGACCTCGAGCTCGCGCTCTTCGACGCAGACCACGGCGACGCACGCGCCGGCCTCCGAGCGGCCCAGGCGGAGTGGTCCCGGCGGCACAGCGTCTTCGTTGCCGACGCCCTGGGCTGGGCGCTGCACCGGGTGGGGCGCGACCGCGAGGCGTTCGACTACGCCCGTCAGGCCACCCGGCTGGGCACGCGCAACGCGCTCTTCTACTTCCACCTCGGCGTGATCGAGAAGTCCCTCGGCCAGCGGGCCGCGGCCCGCGCCCACCTCGCCGAAGCCCTCGCCATCAACCCCCACTTCTCCTTCCTGCAGGCACCGATGGCGAGGCAGGCCCTGGCGCAGCTCAGCGGTGCCTGAGCCCACAGCCTGAGCGTCCTCCGAGCCGGGTGCTTCGGCTTCTGAGCTCAGCGGGCGAGTGCCAGGGCGAAGGGCAGCACGGCCGTCGCCCCGGCCGACCGCAGCTCTCGAGCGGCGATGGCGCCGGTCCACCCGGTATCGATGAGATCGTCCACGAGCAGCACGGGAGCTCCAGCCGTTGCCAGCAGGTGCCTGCGCTGGGCGTCCGTGACCGAGAAGGCGCCGACCAGGGCCCGCACCCGTTGGGCGCTGTTGCTGCGACCGCCGCCGCCGGGCGACGGGCCTCCCGAACGCTCCAGCGGTCCCAACCAGGCCAGCTGACCGACGTAGGCGATCCGTTCGGCCACCGAGCTCACCAGCACAGGTCTGGAACGTGACGGGATGGCGATGACGGCAGCGGGTCGCCGCTCCCACGTCCAGTCCGCGAGCACGGCAACCGCGGCGGCCACGACGTCGTCGGTCACGGCGTCATCCGGGCAGTCTTCCAGCAAGGCGCGCAGGCGCGGACCCCAACGCAGGTCACTGAGTCGGCCGACGGCCCGGCCCCGCTCGGCCTGCTCCGATGCCGCGATCCGCCCGGAGAGCGGAATGCCCAGCGAGGGGAGACCGCTCGGCCACGTCCGCCGGGGCTCGGACTCGACCCCGGGCCGACCCATCGCCGCCGAGGTGGCCCGCAGCGCCGACGGGGCGACCTGCGTCGGCCACGCCCGACCCGTGCAGTTGTCGCAACGACCGCAAGGCGCCGGCTGCGGGTCGTCGAGCTGGTGGCGCAGGAACTGCATCCGGCAGTCGGTCGTGGCTATGTAGTCGCGCATCGCCTGTTGCTCACCGCTTCGGGCGGCGGCGACCCGGGCGTAGCGGTCAGCGTCGTAGCTCCACTCCTGCCCGGTGGCGACCCAGCCGCCCGGCACCCGGCGGACCGCGCCGTCGACGTCGAGCACCTTGAGCAGCATCTCCAGCCGCGAGCGGGACAGCTCGACCTGGGGCTCCAGCGCCGGTGCGCTAAGCGGCCGGTCGACCGCGGCCAGCACGGCGAGGGTGCGGCGTACCAGCTCCTCAGGCGGAAACGTGAGGCTGGTGAAGTAGCGCCAGATCGCCTCGTCCTCGTGGCCGGGCAGCAGCAGCACCTCGGCGCGGCCCACCCCGCGGCCGGCCCGGCCGACCTGCTGGTAGTAGGCGATGGGTGACTGCGGCGCCCCGAAGTGGACGACGAAGCCGAGGTCCGGCTTGTCGAAGCCCATCCCCAGCGCCGAGGTGGCGACCAGGGCCTTGACCCGGTTGGCCAGCAGGTCCTCCTCCGCGGCCAGCCGCTCGACGGGATCGCTCTGGCCGGAGTAGGACGTGACCGGATAGTTCCGGTCACGGAGGAACGACGTCACCTCCTCGGCCTGCGCCACCGTGAGCGTGTAGACGATGCCGGACCCTGGCAGCCCGCCCAGACGATCGGCCAGCCAGGCCAGCCGGTGGGCGTTGGAGGGCAGCCGGACCACCGCCAAATGCAGGCTTGCCCGGTCCAGGCTGCCACGCAGCACCAGCGCCGGGCTGGCCGTCCCGGCCGCACCGAGCTGTTCGGAGACGTCGGTGATCACGCGGGCGTTCGCGGTGGCGGTGGTGGCCAGCACCGGCACGCCGGGTGGCAGGCCGGCGAGCAGGGTCGCGATGCGGCGGTAGTCGGGCCGGAAGTCGTGCCCCCAGTCGGAGATGCAGTGCGCCTCGTCCACCACGAGCAGACCGGTCGCTGCCGCCAGC
>JBPCOX010000112.1:0-3992 GCA_050999825.1 Mycobacteriales bacterium | reverse complement strand
GGTGCCGGCGCGGTGATCGGCCCGCGCCGCTACAACCGCGCCAAGCTGGAGCCCTACGAGTGCGGGATCGACCCGACACCGCAGCGGCTGGGCGGCGGCCGCTTTCCCGTCAAGTTCTACCTGACCGCGATGCTGTTCATCATCTTCGACATCGAGATCATCTTTCTGGTGCCGTGGGCGGTCGCCTTCAACCGGCTCGGGGTTTTCGGCCTGGTGGAGATGGTGCTGTTCATCCTGACGATCTTCGTGGCCTATGCCTACGTGTGGCGCCGCGGTGGCCTCGAGTGGGACTGACCCGGGAGCGCGGCTAGATGGGGCTCGAGGAGAAGCTGCCGAGCGGCGTCCTGCTGACGACCGTGGAGAAGATGGCGAACACGGCCCGCAAGTCCTCGCTGTGGCCGGCGACGTTCGGGCTGGCGTGCTGCGCGATCGAGATGATGGCGACCGGCGCCGGCCGCTACGACCTGGCCCGGTTCGGCATGGAGGTCTTCCGGGCCTCCCCCCGGCAGGCCGACCTGATGATCGTGGCCGGGCGGGTCAGCCAGAAGATGGCGCCGGTGCTCCGGCAGATCTACGACCAGATGCCCGAGCCGAAGTGGGTGCTCGCGATGGGCGTCTGCGCCTCCTCCGGCGGCATGTTCAACAACTACGCGGTCGTGCAGGGCGTCGACCACGTCGTACCGGTCGACATGTACCTCCCCGGCTGCCCACCGCGGCCGGAGATGCTCCTGGACGCGATCCTGAAGCTGCACGAGAAGATCCGGCACGAGCCGCTCGGCGAGCGCCGGGCGCTCGAGCAGGCGCGGGCCCGCGGCGAGCTGACCCCCGGGATGGCCGGCTCGTGACCGAGACGACCCCGCCGGACGGGCCGCCGTCCCGGCGGCAGGGCATGTTCGGCGTCTCGGGCACCGGCGACACGTCCGGCTTCGGCGGCCTGGTGCGCCGCCCCCGGTCGGCCGCTTCGACACCGCGCCCGTACGGCGGCTACCTCGACGAGGTCGCCGACGCCCTCGAGCGCGCCTATCCGGGCTTCGGCGACGCGGTCGAGCGGGTCGTCGTGCACCGTGGCGAGCTGACCCTGCACGTGCGTCGGGATCGGCTGGTCGAGCTGGCCCAGCGGCTGCGCGACGAGCCGGACCTGCGCTTCGAGCTGTGCTCGAGCGTCAGTGGCGTCGACTATCCGACCGACCCGGACCGGCTGCACGCGGTCTACTCCCTGACCTCGATGACCTACCGGCGCCGCATCCGCCTGGAGGTCGCCGTCGCCGCCGGCGACCCGCATCTCCCGTCGCTGACCGGCGTCTACCCGACGGCCAACTGGCACGAGCGGGAGGCCTGGGACTTCTTCGGGATCGTCTTCGACGGCCACCCGGCGCTGACCCGGATCCAGATGCCGGACGACTGGGAGGGTCACCCCCAGCGCAAGGACTACCCGCTGGGCGGCATCCCGGTCGAGTACAAGGGCGCCCAGGTCCCGCCGCCGGACGAGCGGAGGGCCTACGCCTGATGAGCACCGTCTTCGACCCGTACGCAGAGACGCCGACCGCGCCGGCAGAGTCCCGCGACACCACCGAGGGGCGGGTGTACACCGTCACGGGCTCCGACTGGGACACCGTGGTCGGTGCCGGCGAGGTGGGCGAGGAGCGCATCGTCGTCAACATGGGGCCGCAGCACCCGTCGACGCACGGCGTGCTGCGGCTGGTGCTCGAGCTGGAGGGGGAGACGGTCACCTCGGTCCGGGTGGTGGTCGGCTACCTGCACACCGGCATCGAGAAGAACCTCGAGTACCGCAACTGGACGCAGGGCGTCACCTTCGTGACCCGGATGGACTACCTCTCGCCGTTCTTCAACGAGACGGCGTACTGCCTCGCGGTGGAGAAGCTGCTCGGGGTCACCGACGAGGTCCCGGAGCGGGCCACCGTCGTACGGGTCCTGCTCATGGAGCTCAACCGGATCGCCTCGCACCTGGTGTGGCTGGCCACCACCGGTCTCGAGCTCGGCGCGCTGTCGATGATGCTCTACGGCTGGCGCGAGCGGGAGCTGATCCTCGACGTCTTCGAGATGACCACCGGTCTGCGGATGAACCACGCCTTCGTCCGCCCGGGCGGGCTGGCGCAGGACGTCCCGGCCGCGGCGCTGCGCAAGATCCGCGAGTTCCTGGACCTGATGCCGGGGCGGATCGACCAGTACGAGGACATCCTCTCGGCCAACCCGATCTGGCTGCGGCGGACCGACGGGGTTGGTTTCCTCGACCTCACCGGGTCGGTCGCGCTCGGGGTGACGGGGCCGGTGCTGCGCTCGACCGGGCTGCCGTGGGACGTGCGCAAGGCGGAGCCCTACTGCGGCTACTCGACCTACGACTTCGACGTACCGACCCGGACCGCCGGCGACTGCTACGCGCGCTACCAGGTCCGGATGGACGAGATGCGCGAGTCCCTGAAGATCGTCGAACAGGCGCTGGACCGGCTCGCGCCGGGCCCGGTCATGGTGGCCGACAAGAAGATCGCCTGGCCGTCCCAGCTGGCCCTGGGCCCGGACGGGCTCGGCAACTCCCTCGACCACATCCGCAAGATCATGGGTACGTCGATGGAGGCTTTGATCCACCACTTCAAGCTGGTCACCGAGGGGTTCCGGGTGCCGGCCGGTCAGGTCTACGTGCCGGTCGAGTCGCCGCGCGGCGAGCTGGGCTTCCACGTCGTCAGCGACGGTGGCACCCGTCCCTACCGGGTCCACGTGCGCGACCCGTCGTTCGTCAACCTGCAGGCGGTGCCGGCCCTGTGCGAGGGTGGCCTGATCGCCGACGTGATCGCCTCGGTCTCCAGCCTCGACCCGGTGCTCGGCGGAGTGGACCGGTGACCAGTGCCGCTCACTGACGCGACCCGGGCCGCTGCCCGGGAGATCATCGTCCGCTACCCCAGGGCGCGCTCGGCGCTGCTGCCGATGCTGCACCTGGTGCAGGCCGAGGAGGGCTACGTCTCGGCCGACGGTGTCGCCCTGTGCGCCCAGGAGCTCCGGCTGACCAAGGCCGAGGTCGGCGCGGTGGCGACGTTCTACACGATGTACAAGCGGCGGCCGACCGGCGACTACCTGGTCAGCGTCTGCACCAACCTCGCGTGCCAGATTCTCGGCGGTGAGGAGGTGTACGCCGGCCTCGCCAAGTCCCTGGGCGTCGGGCACGACGAGACGACCGCGGACGGCCGGATCACCCTGGAGCACGCAGAGTGCCTGGCGGCCTGCGACTACGCGCCGGTGATGACGGTCAACTACGAGTTCTTCGACAACGTGACGCCCGGCTCCGCGCTCGATCTCGTGGCCGCGCTGCAGCGCGGCGAGCGGCCGGTGCCCACCCGCGGCGAACCCCTCGTCGACTTCCGCGGCATCTCCCGGCAGCTGGCCGGTTTCCCCGACGAGGCCGGGCTGCGGCAGGCGGCCACCAGCGACGTGGCCGGCCACCCGACCCCGCCCGAGCCGGTGGACAGTCGCGCGACCGTCGACCTCGAGGGCAGCGACATCGCGCTGCCGGCGCAGGCCGGCGAGTACGGCGTACCGGGTGGGGTGACCGAGTCGGCGCTCAACGATGCCGAGGCGGCCGCGACCTATGGCGGCGGTGCGGCCGACGGTGGCGAGAGCCCGGTCACCGGCGTACCGAGCCCGAGCCGGGACCAGGAGCGCCGCTGATGCCACTCACCCCCGTCCTCACCAAGCGGTGGACCGAGCCGCAGTCCTGGACGCTCGAGACCTACGAACGGACCGAGGGCTACCAGGCGCTGCGCAAGGCGCTGGCGATGGCACCGGACGCGGTCATCGCGCTGGTCAAGGACTCCGGCCTGCGCGGGCGGGGTGGCGCCGGCTTCCCCACCGGTACGAAGTGGGGCTTCATCCCGCAGGGCGACGGCAGGCCGCACTACCTCGTGGTCAACGCCGACGAGGGCGAGCCCGGCACCTGCAAGGACACCCCGCTGATGATGGCCGACCCGCACGAGCTTCTCGAG
>JBPCOX010000249.1:0-3115 GCA_050999825.1 Mycobacteriales bacterium | reverse complement strand
ATCTGGCTGGGGAGGCAGACGTGGCGCGCCGTGTCGTCAACGTGACGCTGGACAACCTCGATGACCTGCCGCGGCGCTGTCGCCGCTGCGTGTTCTGGGAGCTCGACCCCGTCTCCCGGGACCGGGCCGAGGAGGCCGGCGACACCTCGGTCGAGAAGGAAGCCTGGATCTCGGCCATGTTGCTCGAGTGGGGTAGCTGCGGCAAGATCGTCTACGTGGACGGCGCCGCCGCCGGGTTCGCCCTGTTCGCCCCGCCGGCCTACGTGCCGCGATCGGTGGCCTTCCCTACCAGCCCGGTGAGCCCCGACGCGGTCCTCCTCATGGCCGCTTACGTGCTGCCGGAGTTCACCGGCGGAGGCTTGGGCCGGATGCTGGTGCAGGGGGTCGCCAAGGACCTGCACCGCCGCGGGGTGCGGGCGATCGAGGCCTTCGGTGACCTGCAGTGGGAGAGTCCAAGCTGTGTGGTGCCGGCTCAGCACCTGCTCTCCGTCGGGTTCAAGACGGTGCGCCCGCACCCGCGGTGGCCGCGGCTGCGGTTGGAGCTCAAGACGATCGCCTCGTGGCGCGAGGACGTGGAGGTGGCGCTGGAGCGGCTGCTCGGGTCGATGTCGCCGGAGGGTGTCCTGCGACCGGTCTAGTCGAGATCAGACGGCCAGTACGGACGGCATCCGCAGCGATCCGGTGTCGGCGTCGGACTCGGGCGGCAGGTACAGCCGCTGCACGGCGACGACGAAGGCCTCGGCCACCGTGTCCCGGAACTCCGGCGTGTTCAGCCGGGCGGCATCCGTGGGCGAGGTGAGATAGCCCAGCTCGACGCGCACGGCTTGCATCCGGGTCCAGCGCAGTAGGTCCCACATCTTGGGGTGCGCCCGGCAGTCAGCCATCCCGGTGCGCGCCACCAGCTCGCGCTGCAGCAGGCCGGCCAACCGTTCGCCGACGGGGGACGCGGCTCCAGGCGCGCCACTCCAGACGTTGCCGTAGTAGTAGGTGGCCAGCCCCCGGGCCTGGGCACTGCGGTCCTCGTCGACGTGCAAGGACAGCAGCAGGTCGGCCTCGCAGGCATTGGCGAAGGCAGCCCGCGCAGCATCGGTCGGGCCGGTGTCGGGCCCCCGGGTCAGGAATGCCCGGACGCCGGTCGCGGCCAGCCGACCCTCCAGCCGGGCGGCCAGATCCTCGACCAGCGCCGCCTCCTCCAGGCCGCCGGAGCTCGACCCCCGGTCGGCCCCGCCGTGGCCCGGATCGATGACGATCACCTTGCCGACGAGGGCGGGACCGGCACGGTGCAGGAGCTCGGACTCGCGGAGCAGCTGCGGGTGGCCGCCCATGACGGTGCGGGCCAGGCGGGCCAGCGCCCGCAGCGTCGTGGGGCCGCAGGTGCCATCCGGTGCCAGTCCGACGTTGCGCTGGAACTCTCGCAGCGCGCCGTCGGTGCGCCGGCCGAAGATACCGTCGCAGCGGCCCGGGTCGAAGCCCATGTCCAGCAGCCGTTGCTGCAGCTCTACGACGTCGTCGCCGGCGTACGGATGGCTCACCGTGTGGGAGAGCAGCCTGTCGCCGAGGCGCCAGCGCGCCTCGTCGAGCGCGCGGTAGGTCTCCGGGC
Source organism: Mycobacteriales bacterium (assembly GCA_050999825.1). Lineage (GTDB taxonomy): Bacteria > Actinomycetota > Actinomycetes > JALYNC01 > JALYNC01 > JBPCOB01. Next base: position 1,515 of record JBPCOX010000249.1, on the reverse strand, counting down.
CGACAACCCCGTCGACGGTCAGTCCGCGGGCCTGTTGGAAGCCCCGGACGGCGTGGTCGCAGTCGGCGTCGAAGCTGGCGTCCTCGCCACCGGACACGGCCAGGTCGCCGACGCGGGTCGCCGGCAGCAGGCCGTGGACGGCGAGCTTGGCGCGGATCTCTGCGACGGCAGGCCCGACGTCGCCGCGAGCGTAGATCTGCATGCGGGAGACGTCCTCCGGGCGGTTCGGGCGCTCGAGCGGCCCACAGTATGGGGCAGCTGGCGGCGACCCGCGTGGACGTCGTACGCCCGGTCGCCGCGCAGAGTCAGCTAGAGGTAGGCGCTCAGGTCGTTGACCAGAGCCGACTTGGGCTTGGCGCCGACGATCTCCTTGACGACCCGGCCGCCCGAGAAGACCTTCATCGTCGGAATCGACAGGATGCGGTACTCACGGGCCAGGTCCGGGTTCTCGTCGATGTTGACCTTCGCCACCGTGATCTTGCCGGCGTGCTCCGCCGCGATCTCCTCGAGCACCGGCGCGACCATCTTGCAGGGGCCGCACCACTCGGCCCAGAAGTCGACCAGCACGGGATGGTCGCTGCCCAGGACGTCGCTGGCGAAGCTCGCATCGGTCACGGTCTTGGTGGCGTTACCCATCGAGGCTCCTTGGGGTCGATCGACGGACGTTCCGCTGGTGGGAACGCTACGGCGCTGCTCCGACATTCCCGACGCAGCGCGCTACGGGGCCTCGTGGGCGGCCAGCCAGCGCTCCGCGTCCAGCGCCGCGGCGCAGCCGGTGCCGGCGGCGGTGATGGCCTGGCGGTAGGTGTGGTCGACGGCGTCACCACAGGCGAAGACGCCCGGCAGGTTGGTCCGCGTCGACGGTACGTCGACCAGGAGGTAACCCGCCGCATCCAGGTCGAGCTGGCCGGCGAAGATGGCGGTGTTCGGGTCGTGCCCGATGGCGAGGAAGAAGCCCGTCACGTCGAGGGTCGAGGTTTCTGCGGTGCGGAGGTTGCGGACCGCGACCCCGGCCACCTTGTCCTCGCCCAAGACGTCGTCGACCGCGGTGTTCCAGAGGAACCGGATCTTGTCGTTCTGGAACGCCCGCTCCTGCATGATCTTGCTGGCCCGCAACGTGTCGCGCCGGTGGATGACCGAAACCGAGCTCGCGAAGCGGGTAAGGAAGGTCGCTTCCTCCATGGCAGAGTCGCCGCCGCCCACCACCGCGATGTCCTGGCCGCGGAAGAAGAAGCCGTCGCAGGTGGCGCACGCCGAGACGCCGTGGCCCAGCAGCCGGGCCTCGTTGGGCAGTCCGAGCATCCGCCACTTCGAGCCGGTGGCGACGATCACTGCCTGCGCCCGGTACTCGGTGGTGCCCACCCGAGCAACCTTGACCGAACCGGCCAGGTCGACCTCGCTCACGTCGTCGCTGACGAACTCGGCGCCGAAGCGCTCCGCCTGCTTGCGCATGCCGATCATGAGGTCCGGGCCCATGACGCCGTCCGGCCAGCCGGGGAAGTTCTCCACGTCGGT
>JBPCOX010000219.1:0-2711 GCA_050999825.1 Mycobacteriales bacterium | reverse complement strand
AGGAGGCACGCCGTACGTTGTCCAGCGTCGCCAGCTCGCCGGTCTCGAGGATCACCTTGAGGTGAGCCGCGCCGACCGCCCCCTTGACGGCCACGATCTCGTCGTACACCTGGCTGTAGCGGCCGGTCAGGAAGGCCCCGCGGTCGATCACCATGTCGACCTCGTCCGCTCCGGCGTCCACCGCCTCGCGCACGTCGGCCAGCTTCGTCGACAGGGACGCCCGGCCGGACGGGAAGGCGGTGGCCACCGAGGCCACCTTGACGTCACTGCCGGTCAGCGCGCGGACGGCCACCGCGACCAGGTCGGGGTAGATGCAGATGGCCGCGACCGGTGGCGCGGTCGGGTCGGTGGGGTCCGGCCGGCGGCCCTTCGCGCACAGCGCGGCGACCTTGCCCGGTGTGTCGGCGCCCTCCAGCGTGGTCAGGTCGACCATGCGTACGGCGGTGTCCAGCGCCCAGAGCTTCGACTCCCGCTTGATCGAGCGGGTGGCTAGTCCGGCCGCCCGGCCCTCGGCGCCCACTTGGTCGACGCCGGGCAGGCCGTGCAGGAAACGCCGCAGCGCCCGCTCGTCGGCGGTGACGTCGGCCAGTCCGGTCGCCGTACGGGTCACTGCCGGTGCACTCACCTCGTCAACGATACGGCGGTCGGGGGAGCGATGAAGATCACGGCACCCGGCGGGAGCTGACGTCGTACCGGAGGATCGCCTCATCGGCCGTCACGACGGTCAGGTCGTGCCGCAGCGCCTGGGCGACGAGCAGCCGGTCGAACGGGTCCCGGTGCAGCGGGGGGAGGTTCGCCACAGCGGTGGCGTCGAGCACGTCGACGGGCAGCGGGCTGGCGCCGATCGCCCGCAGCCGCGAGGGCAGGTAGGTGACCGGCGGTTCGGGCAGGTCGATCCGTCCCAGGCCGTACTTGATGGCGATCTCCCAGGCGCTCGCCGCGGAGACGAGGAGATCGGTCTCCGGAGCCGCGAGGATCTCCAGAGCCGATCCGACCCGCTCGGGTTCGGTCTGCAGCCACAGGAAGACGTGCGTGTCGAGGAGTGCCTTCACGACTCGAAGGCGTGCAGCAGCTCGTCGTCGAGCGGCGCGTCGAAGTCGTCCGGCACCGTGAACAGCCCGGCGTCCAGGCCGAACCGCCGGCTTTTCTCACGGGGGGGAACGAGGCGGGCGATCTCACGCCCGCGGTTCGTGATCACGATCTCCTCGCCCGACTGCACCCGCACCAGCAGCCGGGACAGCTGGGTCTTGGCCTCGTGCACCCCGACAGACTTAGTCATAAGATTTAGTCTATCTTTGGCCTCGCATCCGAGCTGGTGCGACCGGAGACCAGCAAGGGGAGCTGCCTCGTGTCGGAGCAGACCGCATCCGAGGGCCGCCTGCCCCGGCCGGCGACCAGCGGACGGCGCTGGACCTCCTTCATCGCCGAAGAAGGCAGGAACGGGCGGCCGGTGCGCGGGCTGCATGAGCAGACGAACCCGCGGCACCGACTCCGCGTGGAGCACGATCCGCACACCCTGCTGATCCACCTGAGCGACGAGGAAGGCAGTGGGTGGACGACGATCGCCGTCGATCGGGCCACCCGGCAGTGGTCCGTGGCGCAGGACATTCGGCAGGCGGACACCGCTCGGGACGCCTACGATGCCCTTTACCAGCCCTGAGCGCTCGCAGTGTCGGCGCCGACTCGTGGGAAGCGGCTCAGCTCCTGCCGGCCAGCCGGCGTTCGACGTCGGTCCGGAGCGATGCCATGCACCGAGCTGCCTGCGCACGTGCAGGAGCCAGGCCACCCTCACCGACCGGTACGACGACCTCCAGGTAGGCCTTGAGCTTCGGCTCGGTCCCGCTGGGCCGCACGATCACCCGGCCGCCGTTCTCCAGCGGATACACCAGCACATCGGACGCCGGCAGCCGGCCGCCGGGCAGCAGGTCCACCACGTCGGTCACCGCCGAGCCGCCCAGGGTGCGGGGCGGCCGGCCGCGCAGCTCGGCCATCACCTCGGCGATCGCCGAAAGGTCGGTCACCCGGATCGAGACCTGCTCGGTCGCGTGGACGCCGTGCTCCGCCTCGAGCTCGTCCAGCCGGTCGAGGAGGGTGCGCCCGGTCGCCTTCTCCGCCGCCGCGAGCTCGGCCACCGCCAGTGCCGCGGAGATCCCGTCCTTGTCGCGGACGACGTCACCGACGACGTAGCCGAGCGCCTCCTCGTAGCCGAAGACGAACCGGGAGCCGGGATGGGAGTCCGCCGCCCGCACGATCCACTTGAAGCCGGTCAGCGTCTCGGCGTACGCGACGCCGTGCGTGCGCGCCAGCTTCCCGAGCAGCGAGGACGACACGATCGTAGTGACCACCAACCGGGGACCGGTCGTGTGCCGCAGGACGTGGTCGGCGAGCAGTACGCCGAGCTCGTCACCGGTGAGCAGCCGTCCCCCGACCGCCACCGCCAGCCGGTCGGCGTCCGGGTCGTTGGCGAGAGCGAGGTCCGCTCCGGTGCGGGCGGCCGTGGCGAGCAACAGGTCGGTCGCGCCCGGCTCCTCCGGGTTGGGGAGGGCCAAGGTCGGGAAGTCGGGGTCGGGCTCCGCCTGCTCGGCCACCACCTCCGGCGGCGGGAACCCCGCCCGGGCAAAGGCCGCGAGCACGACGTCGCGACCCACGCCGTGCAGCGGCGTGTAGGCCACCCGCACATCACGGTCGGGCACCAGTGACAGCGCCGCGAC
>JBPCOX010000209.1:0-6244 GCA_050999825.1 Mycobacteriales bacterium | reverse complement strand
GTGTTGTTGCCGCTCTGCGTCTTGTCGTTGCCGCCACACGCGCTGGCGGCGAGCGCGAGCGTCACACCGACGGCCGCGATCTTGCCTGCTCTACCGGTCAATGTGCACCTCTCCGTCCGACCGCCCGTCTCTCGGGTGGCCCACTCGGCCCTGGCGGTCGGGTCGACCGGGGGCCGTGCCCGCGCTGCGCCGAGGACGGCGTACGCGTGCGCTTTGGCGGCACGCTAGGCATCTGCGGGTGTACGGCGCCAGGTAACCGGCCACGGTGACGCGATATCGTGACCTTTCGGTGACCTCGACGCGGTCTACCGGCCGACGAAACGCGCCTTGCCCGGCCCGCGCTCCAGGAAGCTGGTCATCCCGATCGTGCGGTCCTCGGTGGCGAACAGTCCGGCGAACGCCGCCCGCTCGAGGCGTAGCCCGCTGTCCAGGTCGACCTCGAGACCCTCGTCGATCGCGGCCTTGGCGGCCCGCAGCGCGTACGCCGGCCCGCTGGCGAAGGTGGCGGCCAGCTCCCGGGCGGCGGCGTGCACCTCGGCGGTCGGCACCACCCGGTCGACCAGGCCGATCCGCAGCGCCTCCTCGGCGGCCACGAAGCGGCCGGTGAAGCAGATCTCCTTGGCCTTGGCCGGCCCCACCAGCCGTGGCAGTCGCTGCGTGCCGCCGGCGCCGGGGATGATCCCCAGCAGGATCTCCGGTTGACCCAGCTTGGCGTCCTCCGCGCAGACGCGCAGGTCGGCGGTGAGCGCGAGCTCGCAACCGCCCCCGAGCGCGTAGCCGGTCACCGCGGCGATCACCGGCTTGGGGATGCGCGCCACCGCGGTGAACGCCGACTGCAGGCCGCCGGAGCGGTCGACCATGTCGGTGTAGGACATGGTGGCCATCTCCTTGACGTCCGCGCCCGCGGCGAACACCTTCTCGCCGCCGTAGACGACCACCGCCCGCACGTCCCGGCGGTCGGTAGCCTCGGCCGCGACGGCCCGCAGCTCCTCCTGCATCGCCACGTTGAGCGCGTTCATCGGCGGCCGGTCCAGCCGGATCGTGCCGATGCCGTCTTCGACCTCGAGCCGCACGAACTCGCCCACGCGTCACCACTTCCTGCTCCGGCGCTCCGCCGAGCGTAGCGGCGCAGGTCAGGCCCTGCGGTCGGCGTCGACGAGCGCGGTCACCAGCGCCTCCTGCGGCACGGTGGCCGGCACCACGACCAGCACCACGTCGCTCGGCCGCCCGGCCGGGGCGTCGGGCGGTCCCACCGTGACGACGCGGCGTACGCCGGTGTCCGGCACGGCGTCCAGCACCAGGTCGAGGGTCTCGACCGGGTGCTTGCCGTAGAGGTGGATCACCGTGTGCGCGCCCTCGCAGATCGCGCCGAGGCGCTCGGCGTCGAGCAGGTCGCTGACCGCGGTGCGCACCCCGCGGTCGACCAGCGCGCGCACCGCTGACCGGTCCATGACAGTCGCGCGTACCTCGACGTACTCGGCCAGCAGTGCCGTCACCACCGCCGTACCGAGCACGGAGTCCGCGCCCGTCACCACCACCGGCACCGCCCCAGCCCCTAAGCGGTCACCACGAGGCCCAGCGCCGCCGGGTGCGGCGACAACGGGTTGGTGGGCACCACCCGGACGGTGTAGCCGAAGGAACCCTTGCGCTTGAGCGGCACGCTGCCCTCGTAGCGCAGCATTCCGTCGTCGGTGCTGCCGGCCGCCTCGAGCGAGACGACCGTCGGGTCGGCCAGGTTGTCGGCCTCGTCCACCGCGCCGTACGCCGCCTCGACGTCGACATCGGCGGGGTCGAGCCGGCCGAGCCGGACGACGGCGCGCACGGTGAGCGTGGTGCCGAGCTGGGGGGTGTCACCGCCACCGACGACCTCGACGTGCTCGACGCGTACGTCGGACCAGTCACCGCGCACCCGCGCCGCCCAGGCAGCGAACTCACGCGCCGCCGCCCACTTGTCCGCACCGATCCGGACCGAGGACTCGGCCGCCGGCAGGTAGAGCGCCTCGACGTAGTCGCGCACCATCCGGCTGGCCAGCACCTTCGGGCCGAGCGACTCGAGCGTGTGCCGCACCATCTCGATCCAGCGTCGGGGCAGCCCGCCGCCCGCGCGCTCGTAGAACCTGGCCCGCAGGCTCTTGTCGATGAGGTCGTAGAGCGCCGCCGCCTCCAGGTCATCGCGCCGGTCAGCCGAGACGACACCGTCCGCGGTCGGGATGGCCCAGCCGTTGTGACCGTCGTACATCTCGTCCCACCACCCGTCCCGGATGGACAGGTTGAGCCCCCCGTTGAGCGCCGACTTCATCCCGCTGGTGCCGCACGCCTCCAGCGGCCGCAGCGGGTTGTTGAGCCACACGTCGCAGCCGGCGTAGAGGAAGCGGGCCATCGCGATGTCGTAGTCGGGCAGGAAGACGATCCGGTGCCGGACCAGCGGGTCGTCGCTGAACCGCACGATCTCCTGGATCAGCGCCTTGCCGCCCTCGTCGGCGGGGTGCGCCTTGCCGGCGATCACCAGCTGCACCGGCCGCTCGGGGTCGAGCAGCAGCTCCTGCAGCCGGTCGGGGTCGCGCAGCATGAGCGTGAGCCGCTTGTAGGACGGCACCCGGCGGGCGAACCCGATGGTGAGCACCTCCGGGTCGAAGGCTCGCGCGACCCAGCCCAGCTCCCCCTCGGTCGCCCCCCGCGGCAGCGACGACGACTTGAGGCGTCGGCGCACCTCGTCGACCAGCTGACCGCGGAGCACCCGCCGGGTGGACCACAGCAGGTCGTCGGGCACGTCGTGCACCTGTTGGAGGGCGGCCGCCTCGTCGTCGGACGCGGAACCGGTGTCGACGCGGGCCAGCTCCAGCACCTCACGCGCCACCCAGGTGGGCGCATGGACGCCGTTGGTGATGGAGGAGATCGGAACCTCGGCGGCGTCGAACCCGGGCCAGAGGCCCGCGAACATCTCCCGGCTGACCTGCCCGTGGAGCCGGGAGACGCCGTTGGCACGCTGGGCTAGCCGCAGTCCCATGACCGCCATGTTGAACACCGTGGGGTCGCCGCCGGCCGGCTCCTGGCCCAGAGCGAGCACCTTCTCGACCGGTACGCCGGCGCAGCCGTTGGCGCCGCCGAAGTGTCTTTCGATCATCTCGCGCGGGAACCGGTCGATGCCGGCCGGCACCGGGGTATGGGTGGTGAACACGGTGCCCGCCCGGACCGCCTCCAGCGCCTCCTCGAAGGACAGCCCGACCTCGGTCAGCTCCCGGATCCGCTCGACACCCTGGAAGCCGGCGTGCCCCTCGTTGGTGTGGAACACCTCCGGCGCCGGCGTACCGGTCAGCTCGGAGTAGGCGCGAAGCGCGCGGACGCCGCCGATGCCGAGCAGCATCTCCTGGAGCAGCCGGTGGTCGGTGGTGCCGCCGTAGAGCCGGTCGGTGACCTCGCGCTCGGCCGGCGCGTTGTCCTCGACGTCGGAGTCGAGCAGCAGCAGCGGAACCCGCCCCACCTGCGCCTTCCAGATCTGTGCCCGCAGCGTGCGCCCGCCGGGGAGGCCCACCTCCACCTTGACCGGTGCGCCCTCGCCGCCGTCATCGGCCCGGTGCCGCAGCAGCGCCAGCGGCAGCCCCTGCGGGTCCAGCGGGGGGTAGTGCTCCTGCTGCCAGCCGTCGGCCGACAGCGACTGCAGGAAGTAACCGCTCCGGTAGAGCAACCCGACCCCGAGAATCGGTACGCCGAGGTCGCTGGCGGCCTTGAGATGGTCACCGGCCAGGATGCCGAGACCGCCGGAGTACTGCGGCAGCACCTCGGTGATGCCGAACTCCGGCGAGAAGTACGCGATCGCCTCGGGGGCCGAGTCCAGCGACTGGTACCAGCGGTCGCCGGAGAGGTACTCGGCGAGATCATCGGCGGCGTCGGAAAGCCGGCGCAGGAACCGGCGGTCCCGAGCCAACGCGTCCATGCGCTCGGTGGAGACCTCACCGAGCAGCCGGACCGGGTCGTGCCCGCAGCTCGCCCAGGTGTCCGGATCCACCGACTCGAACAGGTCGATCGACTCCGGGTGCCAGGACCACCGGAGGTTCATCACCAGCTCTGCCAGCGGCTCGAGCGGCTCGGGAAGGACGGCGCGGACGGTGAACCGGCGAAGAGCTTTCATGTGCGCCGACCCTACCGAGCAAGGTGCCCGCCGCCGGGCCGACGAGCCGGCGGTCGGGTCGCCGCCGGCCACCCGCTACCAGCATTCTTACGTCACTTGGCGCGCCTGCATGCGTTCGTTGCGAGTGGGCTCGGCCTTGGCGTTCGACGGAGACTTCTCGGCGGCCGGCTTCACCGAGCTTCGCGTCTGACCCCGGCTCGTGGTGAGATGCCCCAGTTCCAGTTGCTGCCAAGCGGAGAGGACCTCACGTGGTTGGCAAGGAGAACGACCTGTACAAGCTCAAGGGGATCGGTCCCAAGCACACCGAGATGCTGGAGGCCATCGGCGTCGACTCGATCAAGGAATTGAGTCACCGCAACGCCGGCAGCCTCAAGCAGATGATCGAGGAGCGCCACGGCAGCGTGGTGGGCCTGTCCGAGGCGCAGGTGCAGGGCTGGATCGCCGAGGCGAAGTCGCTGCAGTCCTGACGCCATCTGCCGGGACCGGCGCCGCACTGGAAGTCCCGCTGACTGCCGCGGGCTTGCTGCGCCGGTAGCCGCTCCAACCCGTCAGACGACATCAGCAATGACGGGGGCAAGCCAGCTCCGGTAGGCGTCGCGATTCGTCAACAGTGATCGGCTGACCAGCACGTGTTCGGCGGCGAGCCGCCAGCCGCCCTGCCCTTCGACGGGCAGCTCGGTGATGCGGAGACGGAACGGGCGCGCTCGTCGTCCCAGCTTCCGTTCGACCGCCGACACCAGTTCGCCCTCGACGCCTGGTGTCGGGCTGTGGATGACCAGCCGAGCGTGCTCCCGGTGCCGCTGGCCGGCCCAGTCGTTGGCGGTGCGGAACTCCGACCGCAGCAGCTCGCGAAGCTCGGGACCGGGGGTCAGGTCCGTGAAGTCGGGTGGGGTGTTCGCGGCCAGTGCACGTGCGCCCTGCTCGAGCAGGCCATGCCACCACCCGGCCCATTGCCGGCTGAGGAGATCGACATCGACCTTCCGTGCCAGCTCCACGGCCGGATACAGCCGTGGGAGAGCCGGTTCGGTGTCCGGTCGGAGACCGGCCAGATCGCGGATGAACAAGGCAATGACCAGGACCACGGGCTCGTCGAGCTCGATCTTCCAGCTGGGTCGTCCTGCGAGCTGCATGCTTGCTCCCTCCCATCCAGCGGCCGACGCCGACACGCCGGCACGGGACCCGCATCCCCTTGATCGGCGGCGACCAGGGCGGTCGGCGATACTGGCGCGGCGATGATCGGTCGGATCCCCATCCTGGACGTCAGCCCGGTCGTATCCTGCGGCCGCTGGCCGGCTCGGGCGGTCGTGGGCGAGACGGTGCAGGTGGGCGCCACAGTCTTCCGCGAGGGCCACGACGCGGTGGCCGCCAACGTGGTCTTTCGCGGCCCGCGGGGGCGCAAGGGCGGCTGGCTGCGGATGCACCCGCTCGCCCCGGGGACCGACCGCTGGGAGGTCGACGTCACCCCGACCGTCCCGGGTCGGTGGTCGTTCCTCGTCGAGGCGTGGAGCGACCCGCTGCAGACCTGGCGGCACGACGCCGCGCTCAAGATCGAGGCCGGTGTCGACGTCGAGCTCACACTCGTGGAGGGGGCGCTGCTGTTCGAGCGCGCGGTCGAGCAGATGCCTCGTAGCGGCCGATCCGCCGTGACCAAGGCGATCACGGTGTTGCGCGATGCCGACCGCTCACCGCTGGACCGGCTGGGCCCGGCGTACGACGTCGACCTGGTCGCCGCGATGGACGCACATCCGGTCCGCGAACTGGTCACCGGCTCCGACACCTTCGACATCTGGGTCGACCGGGAGCGGGCGCTGTTCGGCTCCTGGTACGAGTTCTTCCCGCGGTCGGAGGGCGCGGCTCCCGACCCGACCGGAGTCCTGCGCTCGGGCACGTTCACGACCGCGGCGCAGCGGTTGCCCGCCATCGCCGACATGGGCTTCGACGTCGTCTACCTCCCGCCGATCCATCCCATCGGCCGCACCGGCCGTAAGGGGCCCAACAACACCCTGGTCGTCGGTCCCGACGATCCCGGGGTGCCGTGGGCGATCGGTGCCGAGGGCGGCGGGCACGACGCCGTACACCCCGACCTGGGCACGCTGGAGGACTTCGACGCCTTTG
>JBPCOX010000095.1:0-3048 GCA_050999825.1 Mycobacteriales bacterium | reverse complement strand
CCACCAGCTCGTGTGGGGTGCCGCCGATCTCGAGGTGCTGCTGGCCGAGCCGGGCACGAGCGAACCGACCCGTTTCGGCGATCTCGCCCGGGCCCTGTGGGTGCCGCTGCTAACGGCCGAGCAGTAGATGGCCTTCGACGTCTGCGGCGAGCTGCCGAGCGGCACCACCGTGCTCGAGGCGAGCGCCGGCACCGGCAAGACCTTCACGATCGCCGCGCTGGCCACCCGCTACGTCGCCGAGGGCCACGTCGACCTGTCCCAGCTGATGCTCGTCACGTTCAGCCGGGCGGCGACCCAGGAGCTGCGCGACCGGGTACGCGAGCGGCTGGTCACCGCCGAGCGCGGGCTCGTGGACCCGGCCACCGCGCGAAGCCAGGCCGACGACGCGCTGCTCCGGCTGCTCGCCGACGTGCCCGACGAGGAGGTCGCCGTACGCCGCCGCCGGCTCACCCGGGCGCTGGCCAGCTTCGACGCCGCCACGATCGCCACAACGCACGGCTTCTGCTCGCAGATGCTGGCCGGGCTGGGCACGGCCGGCGACACCGACCCGGACGCGACGTTCGTGGAACGGACCGACGACCTGGTCACCGAGGTGGTCGACGACCTCTACCTGCGCAAGTACGCGCCCGCCGGCACCGACCCGCCGGCGATCGACTACACCTGTGCGCGGAAGGTCGCGGGCTATGCGGTGGGTGACCCGCAGGCGCGGCTGGTCGAGCACGAGTCGACCGACGATGCCGCCGCGTATCAGCGCTACCGGCTGGCCGACGCCGTACGCCGCGAGGTCGACGCCCGCAAGCGGGCCCGTCGGCTGCTCGACTACGACGACCTGCTCACCCGGCTGCGCGACGCGCTGGTCGACCCGGCGCGGGGGGCGGCCGCGCGCGACCGGGTGCGCGAGCGCTACCGGGTGGTGCTCGTCGACGAGTTCCAGGACACCGACCCGGTGCAGTGGGAGATCCTGCGGGTGGCGTTCCACGGCATGACCACGCTCGTGCTGATCGGCGACCCGAAACAGGCGATCTACGCCTTCCGCGGCGCCGACCTCGCCACCTACCTCGTCGCTGCCGCCGACGCCTCGACCCGGCGCACCCTCGGCCGCAACTGGCGGAGCGACGCGGCGCTGCTCACCGCGCTGGAGACCGTGTTCCGGGGGGCGGCGCTCGGCGATCCCGAGATCGTCGTTCACCCGGTCGAGGCCGAGCACGCCGTACGGCGGCTGACCGGGGCGCCGCTGCGGCTGCGGGTCGTACGGCGGCAGCAGGCGCCCTGCACCAAGGGCGGGCTGCTGCTCGTGAACGCAGGAGTGCGGCAGCTGGTCGCCGCCGACTTGGCCGCCGATATCGCCGGGCAGCTGACCAGCGGGGCGACGCTGACGGTCGGCGCCCCGCGGCCGGTGTGCCCCGGCGACATGGCTGTGCTGGTGCGGACCAATCCGCAGGCCCTGCTGATTCGGGACGCCCTGCACGAGGCCCACGTGCCGGCCGTGCTGACCGGGACGAGCAGTGTGTTCCTCAGCCGGTCGGCGCGCGAGTGGCTGACGCTGCTGCGCGCGCTGGAGGCGCCACACCGGGCCGGGCTGCTGCGTGCGGTCGCCCTGACGACGTTCGTCGGCTGGACCGCGGGACGGCTCGACGCGGAAGGCGACGAGGGCGTCGACCGGCTCGGCCTGCGGTTGCGCGGCTGGCGGGACGTGCTGGCCGACCGGGGCGTCGCCGCTCTGCTGGAGGTCGTCACCACGGCGACCGGGCTGACCGAGCGGCTGCTCGCTCGAGAGATCGGCGAGCGCGAGCTCACCGACCTCCGGCACATCGGCCAGGCGCTGCACGCGGCCGCCGTCGATGGCCAGCTCGGCCCGGCCGCGCTGGCCGAGTGGCTGCAGCGGCGGGTGAAGGAGGCCGCGGACGACTCGGCCGAGGAGCGCAGCCGGCGGCTCGAGACGGACGCGGACGCGGTCCAGGTCGTGACGGTGCACGGCAGCAAGGGGCTGGAGTTCCCCATCGTCTACCTGCCGTTCGGCTGGGACCGGCACGTCTTCGCGACGCCGGACCCGCTGCGTCTGCACGGCCCGGATGGCACCCGGCGGCTCGACGTCGGCGGTCCGACTGGCGAGGGGTACGGCGAGCGCGCCGACGCGCACCTGGCGGAGGAGTCCGGCGAGGACCTCCGGCTGCTCTACGTCGCCATGACCCGAGCCCAGTGCCAGGTGGTGGCGTGGTGGGCACCCTCAACCACGACGGCGCCGTCGGCGTTGAACCGGCTGCTCTTCGGCGAGTTCGGGGCCGACGGCTCGCCGCGCCCCCGCGCCGACGTGCCTTCGGACGACGGCGCTCGACGGCGGCTGGATGAGCTGGCGGCCGGGTCGCGGCACACCATCGTCATCGAGTCGGTGCCCGACCACCCCTCGGCGATCTGGTCGCCGGCTGTCGCCCCGCCGGCGCCGCTCGCCGCCGCGAAGTTCGCGCGGGGACTCGACACCGCGTGGCGGCGGACGTCGTACACCGGCCTCACCGCCGTGGCGTACGAGTCGGCGGGCGTCGGCAGCGAGCCGGAGGACCCGGAGCGGCAGGACGAGGAAGCCGTGCCGCCGCCGCCCGCGACTGACACCGCCGGCGACGACGAGCGGCTGCGCGCGGTGCCGTCGCCGATGGCCGACCTGCCCACGGGTACGGCGTTCGGCACGCTGGTGCACGGAGTGCTCGAGACGGTCGACACCGGGGCCGCCGACCTGGCGCCCGAGTTGCAGGTGCGCTGCGAGGAGGCGGTGGCCGCCCGGCTCGGTACGGCGGTCGACCCGGGTGCGCTGGCCACGGCGCTCGGGGCGGTCCTGGAGACGCCGCTCGGGCCGTTGGCGGACGGCGAACCGCTGGGCGCGATTGCGCCGAAGGACCGGCTGGCGGAGTTGGATTTCGAGCTGCCGTTGGCCGGCGGGGACGAGCCGCGGACCGGCGACGCGACCCTGCGCGACATCGCCGGACTGCTCCGGCGGCACCTGCCCGCGACCGACCCGCTCGCCGGTTACCCGGACCTGCTCGACGGGCCGGCGCT
>JBPCOX010000028.1:0-3712 GCA_050999825.1 Mycobacteriales bacterium | reverse complement strand
GGTCGCTGCGCGTTCTGCACGTGTCCGACCTGCATCTGACTCCGGACCAACGGTCCAAGGTGCGCTGGGTCCGCGCCCTGGACCGGCTGGCACCGGACCTGGTGGTCAACACCGGCGACAGCATCGCCCACCGGGACGCCGTACCGGCTCTGCTGGAGGCGTTGGGGCCGCTGCTCGACCGGCCGGGTGCTTTCGTGCTGGGCTCCAACGACCGGTTCGCGCCGGTGCCGAAGAACCCGGCCCGCTACCTCCTGCCCGACAGCGGCGGGCGCCGCCTGGGCAGCCCGCTGCCGTGGCTAGACCTGCGGGACTCGATGGCCGCGGCCGGGTGGGCCGACCTGACGAACGCTCAGGCCCGCCGAAAGGTCGGCGGCCTCGACGTGGCGCTCGCGGGCGTGGACGACTCGCACATCGGCCTCGACCGGTACGACGTGGTGGCCGGTCCGGCCGATCCGGCAGCCGACCTGTCCCTCGGTGTCCTGCACTCACCGGAGCCGAGGGTGCTCGACCGGTTCGCGGCCGACGGGTACCGGCTGCTGCTCGCCGGCCACACGCACGGCGGCCAGCTGCGGGTGCCGTTCATCGGCGCCCTGGTCACCAACTGCGGGCTCGATCGGGGTCGGGCCCGTGGGCTGTCGCGCTGGGGTGCCGGTACCGGTGATGGTGCGGACCCGGCTTGGCTGCACGTCTCGGCCGGGCTCGGCACCTCGCCGTACGCGCCGGTCCGGTTCGCCTGCCCGCCGGAAGCGACCCTGCTCACCCTGGTGCCCACCGGGTAGACTCCCCCCGGTCGCGGGATGTGGCGCAGCTTGGTAGCGCGCTTCGTTCGGGACGAAGAGGTCGTGGGTTCGAATCCCGCCATCCCGACTCAGGACGATCAGGCCGAAGCAGACAATGCGGTCGGCATTGTGATCGATCGTCCATTGGCTTCCTAGCCGAACCTGCCGATGCAGATGGCATGTCCGCCTCCGCCGGGGTCGAGCCACGATGGCCGGGCCGGGACCCGGCCGCGCTGGCGGCTGCGCTGGCGCGGGCGGAGACCGTCGACGAAGCTTGTACGGCGGTGGTCGACCATCTGGTGCGCCTCGGGCTGGCCATGCCCTCGCTCTACCTGGAGCGCGGGAACCGGCTGCGCTGCTACGCCGTCCGGGGCTACTGGCAGGTCTTCGACGGCATGCCGGCCGACGCGGGCGTGATCGGCCGCACGTACCGAACCGGCCTCCCGGCCGTCGTCCACGGCGTCAGCGGTAACAGCCAGTACCACGAGGCGGTGCCCGGTGTCGTGGACGAGGTCTGCGTCCCGATCCGGCTCGGCCCCCGTGTCGTGGGGGCACTGAACGTCGAAAGCACCACGGGGCTGGGCGCCGACTCCCTCGGCCTGGTCGCCGACGTGTCGGAGGCCTTCGCCGGCCGGCTGGCGGAGCTCGGCGGGCCACCGCGGGAGTCGACGGCCCAGCGGCTGGCCCGGCACGCGACGTCGCTGGCCGGCGTCGAGGAGCCTCGGGCACTCGAGGCCGCCGTGCTGGGGGCGGCGACCGACCTCTGCGGGATGGACTCCGCCGTACTGGTGCGGCTGGTGCCGGGCGGCCTGCTGCGGGTGGCGGCTTCGGTCGGCGCGGTGGGCACGGACTTCGCCGCGATGGCCAGCCATGAAGCCCTCGCCCAGGTCGCCAGCTGGGTGGAGCGGGGGACCTCGAGCTGGTCGCTGGGCGACCCGGACGGCTATGGGTTCCCGGGGCACGAGGCGCTCAAGGCGGTGGGTGCTGCCACCGTGATCGTGGTGCCGCTGGTTGCGGCCGGCGAGCGGCTCGGCGTACTGATGACCGCGCAGCGGGACCGCGTCGTGCCTGCCACCGAGACCGTCGAGCTGCTGGAGCTGCTCGGTGCCCACGTGGGCACCTGTCTGCGCACGCTGCAGGCTCTCGAGGAGCTGCGGCTGCAGGCCAGCCGCGACCCGCTGACCGGGCTCGGTCACCACGCCACCTACCAGGCCGCCCTCCGGACCGCCCTTGCCAACCCCGTCGAGGACGAGCAGGTCGCCGTGATCATGCTGGACCTCGACCGCTTCAAGTCCGTCAACGACGACTTCGGGCACCTGGTCGGCGACCGGCTGTTGCGGGAGAGCGCGGGCGTACTGGCCACCGCGTTGCGGCGGGAGGACCGGCTGTTCCGCATCGGCGGCGACGAGTTCTCGGCCGTGATCCCGGTGGCCGGGGTGGACGAGGCCTACGCGGTAGCGCAGCGCATGCGGGCGGCCGTCCGGACGAGCCTGCCCGGCACGACGGTCTCGGTCGGAGTCGCCCTCGCCGACCCGGGCGAGGATCCAGCCTCCGTGGTGGCCCGCGCCGACCAGGCGCTCTACGCCGTCAAGCGCGCCGGACGCGACGGGGTCCGGCTCGCCGCCGGACCCGACGCTCTGCGGCCGGCCGCCGGCTGATGCCACCCACGGCGATGGCCCAAGATGGCGTCATGACGACCACTTCGAGCTCCGAGCCGGCGTACGACGACGAGGTCACCGGGCGCTGGCAGGCGCGCTTCCGTGCCACCCGGACCACACTGCCGCAGTGGGCCCGCTCCGCCCCGGACCGCTGCCTGTATGCGAGCAACGCCTCCGGGACCTTCGAGGTCTACGCCTGGGACCGGACCGCCGACGCGCACCGGCAGGTGACCGACCGGCGCAACGGCACCTACACCGGCGCCCTGGAGCCGGGCGGCGAGGCGGTCTGGTGGTTCGCCGACACCGACGGGGACGAGTTCGGCGGCTGGCAGCGGCAGCCGTTTCCCGGCGGCCCGGACCAGCCGGCCGCTCCCTCGCTGGAACCGGCGTACCCCAGCGGCCTGGCCATCGGACCCACCGTGAGCGCGGTCGGCCGCTCCACCGACGACGGCGTCCGGATCTGCCTGCTGGCGCCCGGCCAGCCGGCACGCGAGGTCTACGCCGCGAACCAGGACGCCCACGTCGTCGCCCTGTCGCGGGACGAGGCGCTGCTGTGCATCTCCCACAGCGAACACGGCGACGCGCTGAAGCCGGCGCTTCGGGTGCTGCGGCTCGCCGACGGGTCCACGCTCGCCGACCTGTGGGACGGCCCCGGCAAGGGACTCGAGGGGGTGGACTTCTCGCCGGTCGAGGGCGACCCGCGGGTTCTCGCCGTCCACGAGCGGTCCGGCCCGCGGCGACCGCTGCTGTGGAACCCCGCCACCGGCGAGGAGCGGGCGTTCGACCCCGACCTTCCCGGCGAGGTGGAGGCCGACTGGTACGCGGATGGGAGCGCGCTGCTGCTGCGCCACGACCATCGCGGCCGCAGTGAGCTCTACCGCCAGCCGCTGGACGGCGGCCCGCTCGAGCGGCTCGACACGCCGGCCGGCACGGTGATGGGAGCAACTGCCCGGCCGGGCGGCGAGGTCGAGTTCCTCTGGTCCTCCGCCGCTGAGCCGTCGCAGGTGCGGGCCGTGGGCGGCAGCTCGGCGCTGCTGCCCCCGGCCGTCGCGGCGCCGCCGTCGGTCCCGGTGGAGGACGTGGACGCCGACGGTCCGGGCGGCCCCGTGCACGGGTTGCTCGCCCGGCCGGCCGGCGTGGCGACGCCCTACCCGGCGGTCTTCCTGATCCACGGCGGGCCGATGTGGCACGACAGCGACGCTTTCATGGCCGACCGGGCGGCCTGGGTCGACTGCGGGTATGCCGTCGTGCACGTCAACTACCGCGGCTCCACCG
>JBPCOX010000164.1:0-5568 GCA_050999825.1 Mycobacteriales bacterium | reverse complement strand
CACCATGCGATCGAGCCACCACGTCAGCAGCAGCTCGTTCTGCCGGCGCAGCTCCTTGCGGTACGCCGCCTTGGCCTCCCGGGTGGAGTCCTTGCCGGCCCGCGGCGGCTCCGGCCCGAGATCGGGGGCCGGCGTGGCCGCGACGCCCGGATCGGTTCCTCGCGGGGCGACCACGGCCTGCAGGGCGGCGGCGTAGCTGCCGGTAAGGTCCTCCGGGCGTGCACCGAAGCCGACCCTGCGCCACAGGTGCGCGAGGTCTGCGTCGATCACCACCCCATGGTCCCCCGGAAATGTTCGGGCCGGGTCAGGCCCAGACATCTGTCCAGCAAGCGCTTGCTCGCGCCCCGGCAGGCTCGGCAGTTACATCGCAGCGCGGCGTATGTCCTGCTCGACGGTGATCTAGATCCCGCAAGGAGCGTGGTCCATGCCCGGCTCGCCGTTCCCGCAGACCGTCAGGAAGCTGCTGGCCCGACCGAACCCTGCGGTGATCACGACGCTCCGGCCGGACGGCCAACCGGTCTCCGTGGCGACCTGGTACCTGTTGGACGACGGCCAGGTCCTGGTCAACATGGATGAGAGCCGCAGGCGGCTGGACTACATCCGCAACGACCGCCGCGTCAGCCTCACCGTCCTTGCTGCCGACGACTGGTACACCCACGTCAGCCTGCAGGGCCGGGTGGCGAAGCTGCAGGACGACCACCACCTGGTCGACATCGACAGACTGGCCGAGCACTACACCGGCCAGCCTTACCGGAGCCGTGATCGCAGGCGCGTGAGCGCCTGGATCGACATCGACCGGTGGCACGAGTGGGGCACCGCACCAGCCAACGACTGATCAGCTCGGCCGGCGGTCTGCCCCGTCCCGCGAAAGGCGGTCGCCGCCAGGACGGCCGCACTACACTGCGGACCCGTGTCCTGGCTGGCCGGTCCCTATCTGGTGGCCGCTGCGCTGCTGGTGGCAGCCGGCGGGCCGAAGGTTTTCCGGCCGCGGCCGGCGGCGCGCGCGCTGGCCTCCCTACACCTGCCCGCTTCGCTGCCGCTGGTCCGGGTGCTCGGTGCGGCCGAGGTGGCCATCGGAGCGGCTGCGGCCACCACCCGCGGCTGGCCGGCGCCGGCCCTGGTGGCGCTGAGCTACGTCGCCTTCAGCCTGGTCGTAGGGCTGGCCCTGGCTCGCGGCGGGGTGCTGTCGTCGTGCGGCTGCTTCGGCAAGGCGGACACACCTCCGACGCGCACCCACCTGGCCGTCACGCTCACGCTCGCGCTCGCCGCCGGGGCCGTCGCGTTCCGGCCGGTGGGAGTGCTGGGCGATGTCCTCGCCGGTGCCCCGATGGCCGGGCTGCCTTTCCTGGCGCTGGCCGCCGTCTGCGTCTGGCTCGCCTACCTGGCGCTCGCCGTCCTGCCGCGGTCCGGCGGACGGGCGGTCGCGCAGGCTGCCGGCGTACGCCGGACCTAGCGCACGTCGAGGAGGCATCGTGCTCGCGTTGGTCGTGGTGGAAGGCGTTGCGATCGGGCTGCTCGGCCTGCTGGTCGCGGGCCTGCTCCGCAGCCACGCCGAGATCCTCCGAGCGCTGCACGAGCTGGGCGCGAGCATCGACCCCGACGCCGACCCGCCGACCGGCGGAGGGCCGACGGACATCCGCATCGCCCGGCGCCCCGCTGCGGGCGACGCGACGGCGTACGACGTCACCGGTGCCACCCTCGACCGCGACGATGTCGCCGCGCTCGCGATCGTGGGGTCGCCGCAACACACCCTGCTCGCCTTCCTCTCCTCCGGCTGCGGCACCTGCGCCAGCTTCTGGGAGGCCTTTCGGCAAAGCCAGGTCGCCGTACCCGGGGATGCCCGGCTCGTCATCGTGACCAAGGACGCGCGGGAGGAAAGCGAGGCTCGGCTGCGCCAGCTGGCCCCACCCGAGGTGACGCTCGTGCTGTCGAGCGCGACGTGGGAGGACTACCAGGTCCCGGCGGCGCCATACTTCGTCTTCGTCGACGGCCCCGCCGGCCGCGTCGTCGGGGAGGGTTCGGGCGCCAGCTGGCCGCAGGTTGCCGATCTGATGCAGCAGGCGATCGCCGATGCCGAGGTCGGCCCCGGTCGGGCTGCGGGGCGGTCGACTCTCGGGGCAGCGGACGCCGACCGCGGGGCCCGCACCGAACGCGAGCTGCTCGCGGCGGGCATCGGCCCGGGGCATCCCAGCCTCTACACCGCGCCGGACGCCGCCGGGCGGGAGGACTGACGTGACGGTGGGCTTCGTCACACTGCTCGCCGGACTACCGCTGGCCACGATGGCCGCGATCCGTTCGACCTGGTCACCTTGAGGAGAGTCGATGCTTGCGAGCACCACCCCGCTCGGGGAGCGGGGACGCCACAGCCGATGGGCGCGAACGGTCGGCGCCTATGTGTTCGGGTCACTGGCCGGCGGTGCGACGCTCGGTGCGTTGTTGGGCGCCCTCGGCCAGCTTCTCCCGCACCAAAGCCCACTCGTCCTGCTGGCTTGCTTCGGTGGCGCCTGTCTCATCGGTCTGGTACTCGACGCGCGCATCGGCGGGGTGCGGCTGCCGACCGTACGCCGCCAGGTGAACGAGGACTGGCTGGTCCGGTACCGCGGCTGGGCCTACGGCCTCGGATTCGGCTTCCAGCTCGGGCTCGGTGTGGTCACCATCGTGACGAGCTCCGCGGTCTACCTGACGTTCCTGCTGGCGCTGCTGAGCGGGTCGCCCTGGCTCGGCGGCCTGCTCGGGGTGGCGTTCGGCGGCGTCCGGGCGTTGCCGGTGGTCGCCCTCGTCAGGGTGACCGAGCCGGGGCAGCTCCGCGGCGTCCACCGCCGGTTGCAGGCATGGGGCACCCCGGCGGCGCGTGGCACGTCGGGGGTGCTTGCGGCATGCGCTGTCGTAGCGCTGGCCGCCGGGTTGCGGGCATGAGGGTCGACCGGCTCGGACTGGCAGCCGACGTGCCGGCCGGTTGGGACGTCCGGGTGTTCCGTCGGCCGGCGGCGCAGGGTGCCACGGCCAACCCGGTCATGCACCTGGCGAGCTTCGCGCTGCCGGAGCGACGCGGCGACTTCGGCAGTGGAGCGGTGGAGCGGATGCGGCCCGACGACATCCTCGTCGTGCTCTTCGAGTACGACGAGGAGGCGGTCTCGACACCGCTGTTCGCGAAGCCTGGGCGACCGCGGCCGGTGGCCGCCGACTTCAGCCCAAGGCAGCTGCAGCGCACGCTGCCGGGCCAAAGTGGCGTGCAGTACTTCTACTCGGAGGCCGGTCGGGCCTTCTGCCTCTACATCGTCCTGGGCAGTCACGGCGCCCGGGCGGCACTGGTCCCTTCGGTCACCGCGCTGCTCGAGCGGCTGACGATCGCAGCGCGAGCCGCGACGTGAGTCACGTGCGAGCGGGAAGGCGGTCCAGATGAGCAAGCTGCTGGCTGATGCCGCATCCTCGCTGCTGGCGGCCCGCTTCTCCCGGCGCGGGTTCCTGGCCCGCAGCGCCGTCGTCGGCTCGGCCCTGGTGACGAACCCGATCAACTACCTGCTCCGGCCGGGGGCGGCGTACTCCTCGGTGTGCGGTCCGGCGTCGGGCTGCGGCGAGGGCTTCTCGGTCTTCTGCTGCACGGTCAACAACGGTGTGAACGCATGCCCACCAGGCACCATCCCGGCGGGCTGGTGGAAGGCCGACGACGCCTCGATCTGCGGCGGCAAGGCGCGCTACTACATCGACTGCAACGCGACCTGCTCGCGGTGCTCGTCCGGCTGCGGCAGCTTCTGCGACTCGTCGTGCTGGAGCTGCTCCTGCCACTGCGGTCCCACCTCCAGCTGTGACCAGCGGCGTTTCTGCTGCAACGTGTTCCGCTACGGCCAGTGCCACCAGGAGGTTGCCTGCGTCGGCCCGGTCGCCTGCCGGGTGGTGAGCTGCATACCGCCCTACCAGCTGGACTCCTCGTGCAGTACGGCGAGCGCCACGGACGACTCCACCGTGGCGCACAGCGCGCCGTGCAACCTCAACGTCTGGGGCGCCATCGCGTCGCGCTACTACGCGCTGGGCGGGTCGCGGTCTGCGCTGGGCGCCACCACCGGTGACGAGTACGCGGTGCCGGGAGGCGCTGGGGCGAGCTTCCAGAACGGCAAGATCTACTGGTCTGGCGCGACCGGGGCGCACTACCTGCGCGGCGCGATCCTGTCCAAGTACGGCGCACTGCGGGGATCCAGCGGGTTCCTCGGCTTTGCCACCACCGACGAGCTGCCCGCGGCAGGCGGCGGGGCGTTCAACTACTTCCAGGGTGGGCTCATCGTGTGGTCGGCCGCGACCGGCGCACACGCAGTTACAGGGCCGATTCAGGACAAGTACCTGGCCCTGCGCGGCTCCGCCGGTCTGCTCGGGTTCCCGACCTCGGACCAGCTGGTGGCCGCCGGCGGTGGGGCCTTCAGCTACTTCCAGGGCGGCATCATCGTGTGGTCCGGAGCGACCGGTGCGCACGTCGTGCGGGGGGCCATCCTGTCGAAGTACCTGGGAATGCGCGGCTCGGCGAGCTTCCTCGGCTTCGCCACCTCAGACGAGCTGGGGGCCGCCGGCGGTGGCGCCGTCAGCAGCTTCCAGGGCGGCACGATCTACTGGTCGCCCAGCACTGGCGCCCACTGGCTGCGCGGCCCGATTCTCGAGAAGTTCCAGATGCTGAACGGTCCTGCCGGTCGGCTCGGCTACCCCGTCACCGACGAGTACGCCGTGGCCCGCGGCGTGGAGAGCGAGCTCCAGCACGGGTGGCTCACCTATGTGACCGCGACCCGCCGGGTGGTGGTCCGCTACAAGTGAGTGCGTCACGCTCGGCGTCACCGCACACGGTCGCCGTGGCAGACCAGCCGGCTCCACCGGCCCGGGACGTCGACGCCGTACGAGACCGCTGCACGCGCTTCCTGGGCTGGCACGGGCGGCCCCGGCCGCGCGAGGTCCTGCTCGAGCTGGCTGCTGCCACACCGGATGACCTGCGACCCGACCACTATGGCGCCGGCGCGGTGCTCGAGGACCTGGAGGCGCAGGTCGCCGAGCTGCTGGCCAAGCCCGCGGCGGTCTTCATGCCGAGCGGCACGATGGCGCAGCAGATCGCGCTGCGGATCTGGAGCGAGCGCCGCGGGACCCGCACCGTCGCGTTCCATCCGACCTGTCACCTCGAGCTCCACGAGGAGCGTGGCTACGACCGGCTGCACGGGCTCCACGCGAAGCTCGTCGGTCAGCCGCACGAGCTGCTCCGGCTCGTCGATCTGGAGGAGCTGGCCGAGCCGCTCGCAGCGCTCCTGCTCGAGCTCCCACAGCGCGAGCTCGGCGGCCGGCTACCCGACTGGGACGATCTGCTCGCTCAGACGGCCTGGGCGCGCGAGCGCGGGATCGCGCTCCACCTCGACGGTGCCCGGCTCTGGGAAGCTCAGCCCTTCTACGGGCGACCGCACGCGGAGCTCGCAGGCCTCTTCGACAGCGTCTCCGTCTCCTTCTACAAGGGCCTCGGCGGTCTGGCGGGCGCGGCGCTCGCCTCCGACGCGGCGACGATCGCCGAGGCGCGGGTCTGGCAGCGGCGTCACGGCGGAAACC
>JBPCOX010000142.1:0-3252 GCA_050999825.1 Mycobacteriales bacterium | reverse complement strand
GGCCGCCGGGGGGTCCTCGGCCCACCGCTGGCTGCGATCGGAGTGACGTTGCCGTTCTCCACGGCCGGTGCCGTGCTCGCGGAGACCTTCGTCGCCCTGCCGTTCCTGGTCCTGACGCTCGAGGGCGCTCTGGCCGGGCTGGACCGACGGCACGAGGACGTCGCGGCCACCCTGGGCGCCGGGCCGCTGGCGGTCTTCCGCCGGGTCACCCTGCCGTCCGTCGCACCGGCGCTGGCGGCCGGATCGGCGTTGGCCTGGGCCCGTGCGCTCGGGGAGTTCGGGGCCACGGTGACCTTCGCCGGCAACCTGCCCGGCCGCACCCAGACGCTGCCGCTCGCGGTCTACCTGGCGCTGCAGGAGGACCCGGCCACCGCCGTGGCGCTCAGCCTGGCGCTGCTGGTTGTGTCGCTCGTGGTCCTGGTCGGCCTGCGCGGCCGCTGGGTGGCGCGGACATGAGCGGGCTGGCGGCAAGGGTCGAGGCCGGCGCCGGCCGGCTCTGCCTCGACCTGACGCTGGAGGTCGCGGCCGGAGAGGTGGTCGCCCTCGTCGGACCGAACGGGGCCGGCAAGACCACCCTGCTCCGGGTGCTCGCCGGGTTGCACCCGCTCACGACCGGCCGGGTGACGTTGGGTGGGCGGCGCCTCGATGACACCGAGGCCGGTATCCGGCTGCCCTCGCCGGCCCGCCGGGTCGGGTTGGTACCGCAGGACGGTGCGCTGTTCCGGCACCTGTCCGCGCGCGACAACGTCGCCTTCGGGCTGCGGGCGCGGGGCATGCGGCGGGCCGCCGCCAGCGCCGCCGCGACCGCGATGCTCGACCGGCTGGAGATCGGCGGGTTGGCCGAAGCCAGACCCGGCGCGCTGTCCGGCGGCCAGGCGCAGCGGGTCGCACTGGCCCGCGCACTGGTCACCGACCCCGCACTCCTGCTGCTCGACGAACCGCTGTCGGCCCTCGACCGCACCGCGCAGGTGGAGGTACGCCGAGCCCTGCGCCGGCACCTCACGGCGTACGACGGGGTCGCCATCCTGGTCACCCACGACCCGCTGGATGCGGTCATCCTCGCCGACCGGCTCGTCGTCCTCGAGGACGGGCGGGTGACCCAGGACGCCTCCGCGGCCGATGTCGCCCGCGCGCCGAGGTCGCCGTGGGCGGCCCGGCTGCTCGGCTGGAACGCCTACCGCGGCGTGTTGACGGCCACCGGCCTAAGCGTCGAAGGGGGCGCGCTGGTGGCGGCCGACCCGCTGCCCGCCGGCGGGGAGGGGCTGGCGGTCGTACCGCCGTGGGCGGTGGCGGTCCACCGCGAGCGGCCGGAAGGAAGTCCCCGCAACGCTTGGCCGGGCGTCGTCGGCGAGCTGTCGATGTTGGGCGGCCGGGTCCGGGTCCACATCGACGGGCCGGTCCCGGTGGTTGCCGAGGTCACCGCGGCCGGCGCCGCAGCCCTGCACCTCGGCGAAGGCGCCGAGGTCTGGACCAGCGTCAAGGCCACCGAGGTCACGCTGGCAGCGCTGTAAGCCATACGATGCCCGTCCGACCAGCACCCGGGGGTACGACGCCGCCATGACCGCCGCCGCCAGCCAGTCGAGGCGGGGCACCCCTGAGGTGCCCGACCGCAACCTCGCCCTCGAGCTCGTCCGGGTGACCGAGGCGGCCGCGATGGCGGCTGGGCGCTGGGTGGGTCGAGGGGACAAGAACGGTGGCGACGGCGCGGCCGTCGGGGCGATGCGCCGGCTCATCGGCACGGTGTCGATGAAGGGCGTGGTGGTCATCGGCGAGGGCGAGAAGGACGACGCGCCGATGCTGTTCAACGGCGAGGAGGTCGGCGCCGGCGACGGCCCGGAGGTCGACGTCGCCGTCGACCCAATCGACGGCACGACGCTGATGTCCAAGGGCATGAACAACGCCATCGCCGTACTCGCGGTCTCCGAGCGCGGGACGATGTACGACCCCTCCGCCGTCTTCTACATGGAGAAGCTGGTGACCGGGCCGGATGCGGCCGACGTCGTCGACATCACCGCGCCGGTCGCGCACAACATCGCCGCGGTGGCCAAGGCCAAGAGCGAGGACAACGAGGACGTCACGGTCTGCATCCTCGACCGGCCGCGGCACGAGCAGCTGGTCGCCGACGTCCGCGCCACCGGCGCCCGGATCAAGTTCATCAGCGACGGCGATGTAGCCGGCGCGATCATGGCTGCCCGTGACGGGACCGGCGTCGACCTGCTCCTCGGCATCGGCGGTACGCCGGAAGGCATCATCACCGCCTGCGCGATGAAGTGCATGGGCGGGGTGATCCAGAGCAGGCTCTGGCCGCGGGACGACGGGGAGCGCCGCCGCGCCCTGGACGCCGGCCACGACCTGGACCGGGTGCTCACCACCGAGCAGCTGGTCCGATCGGACAACGTCTTCTTCGTCGCCACCGGCATCACCGACGGCGAGCTCATGCAGGGTGTTCGCTACCGGGGCAACAGCGCCACGACACACTCGCTGGTGATGCGCTCGAAGAGCGGCACCATCCGCTCGATCCAGAGCCAGCACCAGCTGGGCAAGCTGCGCGCCTACAGCGCCGTGGACTTCGACCACCACGCCTAAGGGGTGAGCCGGTCAGCGGTCCAGCGCTCGGCGCTCCCTAGCCCTTTCGGACCGGCCCGCTGCCAACCGCTTCGCTGAGCGACGGGGCCGCCGCGCGCGAATCCCGGGTGCCTGATCCTTTCGCATGCGGCACGCTGGACCGATTCCACCGGCGCGCTCGCACGCGCATCCTGCGGTTCTTACTTCCAGAGGTGCTCGCCATGCTCAGGCACAGCGATCGCCTCGGTAGCACCGGCACATCACCCGCCCGCGAGGACACGACGGCCGCGGTCTCGCTGCGCGGCGTGCGCAAGCGCTTCGGCGCGATCAGGGCGGTCGACGGGCTCGACCTCGAGGTGCCGACCGGCACCTGCTTGGGGCTGCTGGGACCCAACGGCGCCGGCAAGTCGACGACGATGCGCCTGCTCACCGCCCAGGCGATCGCCGACGAGGGGGAGATCTCCGTCCTCGGCCATCGGCTGCCGGAGCAGTCCAAGATGGCCCGAGCCGAGTGCGGCGTCGTGCCGCAGCTGGACAACCTCGACGTCGAGCTCTCCACCCGGGCGAACCTTGCGGTCTTCGCCCGGCTCTACCGCGTGCCGCGAGCGGAACGACGAGCTGCGGTCGACCGAGCGTTGAGCCTGACCGGTCTGGTGGACCGGGCGGACACGAAGGCCGACAAGCTCT
>JBPCOX010000128.1:0-6460 GCA_050999825.1 Mycobacteriales bacterium | reverse complement strand
GCGCCCATGACCGCGATCTCCGCGGTCGGCCAGGCGAAGTTCATGTCGGCGCGCAGGTGCTTCGAGCCCATCACGTCGTACGCTCCGCCGTAGGCCTTGCGGGTGATCACCGTCACCTTGGGGACGGTGGCCTCGGCGTAGGCGTAGAGCAGCTTGGCGCCGCGGCGGATGATCCCGCCCCACTCCTGTGAGGTGCCGGGCAGAAACCCCGGTACGTCGACGAAGGTCAGCACCGGCACGTTGAACGCGTCACAGGTGCGCACGAAGCGGGCCGCCTTCTCCGACGCGTCGATGTCGAGCGTGCCGGCGAAGTGCATCGGCTGGTTGGCGACGACACCGACCGAGCGGCCCTCCACCCGGCCGAAGCCGCACAGGATGTTGCGGGCGAACAGCGCATGCACCTCGAGGAACTCGCCGTCGTCGAGCACGTGCTCGATCACCGAGTGCATGTCGTAGGGCTGGTTCGACGAGTCCGGCAGCAGCGTGTCGAGCTCGAGGTCGGGCTCGTCGTCGCAGACCGCATCGTACGCCGGCGGGTCCTCGAGGTTGTTGCTCGGCAGGTAGGACAGCAGCGCGCGGGCGAGGTCGAGGCAGTCGGCCTCGTCGGCGGCCCGGAAGTGCGCCACGCCGCTCTTGGTGTTGTGGGTCGTCGCACCACCGAGGTCCTCGAACCCGACGTCCTCGCCGGTCACCGTCTTGATCACGTCCGGACCGGTGATGAACATGTGCGAGGTCGAGTCGACCATGAGCGTGAAGTCGGTGATCGCCGGTGAGTAGACCGCCCCGCCGGCGCACGGGCCCATGATCAGCGAGAGCTGCGGTACGACGCCCGAGGCGAGCACGTTGCGGTAGAAGATCTCGGCGTACAGGCCGAGGGCGACCACGCCCTCCTGGATCCGGGCACCACCGGAGTCGTTGATCCCGACCACCGGGCAGCCGGTCTTCATGGCCAGGTCCATCACCTTGACGATCTTCTCGCCGAAGACCTCGCCGAGCGAGCCGCCGAAGACCGTGAAGTCCTGGCTGTAGACGCACACCGGCCGGCCGTCGACGGTGCCGTGGCCGGTGACCACGCCGTCGCCGTACGGGCGTCGTTCCGCGACCCCGAAGTCGTGCGCGCGGTGGCGGGCCAGCGCGTCGGTCTCGACGAACGAGCCGTCGTCTAGGAAGGTCTCGATCCGCTCCCGGGCGGTCATCTTGCCCTTGGCGTGCTGGGCCTCGACCTGCCGGGTCGACCCGGCGTGCGCCGCCTCGTCGGTCCGCCGCTGGGGCTCGGCGAGCTTGCCCGCGGTGGTGTGGACGTCCGGACCAGGTGGCGAATCGGCAGCGGGCGGCGACTCGGCGGCGCTGGTCATCGGGGCGGTCCTCCGGTACGACGGGAGCGCCAGCCTATGGCGGGCGCGCCCGTCCGGCTGGCTGACCACTCCTGCACACAACCAGCCGGCCTGGCGTCTCCGGTGAGTGTCGGGCGGCCGACCAGGGGTCCAGTTGTGTGCAGGAGTGGTCAAGACTCGGTCGTCCCTAGGCTCGGCGATGTGACCTCGCCGTATGCCGACCTGGACCGGCCGCCACTGCCGGTGCCGGTGCTGCGGTCCGCGCTCGCTCACGACGGCGGGCTCTGGCGGGAGATGCGGGTGGTCGCCGAGACCGGCTCCACGAACGCGGACGTCGCGGCGGCCGCGAGGGCCGGGGCAGCGGAGGGCCTCGTGGTCGTCGCCGAGCACCAGAGCGCGGGCCGCGGACGGCTCGACCGCTCCTGGTCGTCGCCGGCGCGCGCCGGGCTGACGTTCTCGGTGCTGCTCCGCCCGGCCGTCCCTCGCGACCGGTGGGGGCTGCTCGGGCTCGTCACTGCCGTAGCGGCGGCCGGCGCCTTGCGACGCCAGCTCGACGTGGCGATCGAGGTCAAGTGGCCCAACGACCTCGTCGTCGGTGACCGCAAGCTGGCCGGCCTGCTCGCCGAGGTCGTCGACGACGCCGTTGTGATCGGGATGGGCCTCAACGTCTCGACGAACCGGGGCGAGCTGCGGTCCGGTGCCACCTCACTCGCGATCGAGACCGGCCAGCCCACCGACCGCCCACCGATCCTGCTCGCGGTGCTGCGGGAGCTGGCGACGGCGTACGGCGGGTGGCTGGCCACCGGCGGGGGGCCCGAGACGGTGCTGCCGGCGTACCGGAAGCTCTCCGCGACGCTGGGTCGAGACGTGACTGCGGCGCTTCCCGGAGGCGGCACGCTGACCGGCCGGGTCGTCGAGATCGACGGCACCGGCCGGCTGGTGGTCGAGCTCCCCGGCGGCGGTGAGCAGCGCCTCGCCGCCGGGGACGTCGTACACCTGCGCAGGTCAGCGGACGCGGAACGCCTTGTCGTCGAGGAAGGTGACCGACCCGTCCTTGGCCGAGGCCTCCCAGGCGCGGACGACGTAGCTGCCGGGCGCCAGCCGAACGTGAGCGCTCCACGTTCCTCGCCCGGGGGCACCGACTCCGGTGACGAACCCGTGCCGCACGACGGTCGTCCCTGCGCGGACCTCCCAGTTGACGGTCCCCTCGAAGACGCTCTCGGTGCCCGCGATGGTGACGTCCGGCCCGACGACGGCGCCGGGAGTCGGCGATAGCACCCAGACCGGGCCCAGCACCTCGAACTGCGGAGCGCGCCGCAGGGGCTGCGTCGCGAGCCCACCGGCGCCCCAGAAGTCGGCGATCTCGCGGCCGCCGATGATCCCGGAGCTGCGGCCCTC
The DNA here is from genome assembly GCA_050999825.1 of Mycobacteriales bacterium. GTDB lineage: Bacteria > Actinomycetota > Actinomycetes > JALYNC01 > JALYNC01 > JBPCOB01. The sequence continues at coordinate 3,728 of JBPCOX010000128.1, read as the reverse complement.
GATCAGCACCTGCACCGACGTGACCGCCGGTGCCGCACCCGTGACGGTCCACCCGAGCTGCTGCAGGCTGGCGACCTCGAACGTCGACCCGGCCGAGCCGCCGAGCGCCTGACGGGACAGGTTCACGGTGGCGAGGCCGCCGGTGATCGTGACGCCCAGCACCTTGGTGTCGCGCGGCCACAGGCTGACGTAGCTGGCGTCGTACGGCGCCTCGTGCAGCATTGCGTCGACGGCGTCGCGGACGACTGCCGAGGTGGCCGGCCGCAGGTGGAACTCGCGGTAGAGGCGCGGACCGGTGGCGCCGGTGTCGGCGAGGTAGTAGACCGCTACGGCGCGGCGACCGCGGGCGCTGGCCGGAGGTCCGGCGGCCGGCACCGACGGGGCTGCAGCGGGGGGGGCGGCGACCGGCGCGCCGACGCTCGGAGTGCCCGAGGAGGCCTCCAGCGTCGTACCGGTGCAACCGGCGAGCAGCGTGGCCGCCAGGCAGAGAGGGATGCCTAGGAGGGTTGTGGAGCTGGCCATGGCGCTCGCCTTTCGTTGTCGTGGTGCTGGGAAGACGCGAAGCCGGCTCTCCTGGTTGACGGGTCGAATGGGCGTCTTCTGTCACGATCGTCGCGGGCCGGAGGGTGGAGGACCGAGATGGCGTACCTGCGGCGGCTGCTGAGCGAGGGCGAGGAGGTCGTCGCCGAGCTGCACCCCCACTGGAAGGAGCTCGTCTTCCCCGCCGCGCTCCTCGTGGTGCTCGCCGGCGGGACGTCATACGCCGTCGCTGCCATGCCGGCCGGTCGCTGGCACCGCCCGGCGCAGACCGCCGTACTGGTCGTCGCCCTGCTCCTTGCGCTGGCCGGCTCGGTGCTGCCCTATCTCCGCTGGCGGACCACGCACTTCGTGCTGACCGACCGGCGGGTCGTCCTACTCTCCGGGATCCTGGCTCGCCGCGGCCGCGACGTGCCGCTGCACCGGGTGAACGAGGTGACGTTCGGCCACGGGCTGGTCGACCGGCTGTTGGGCTGCGGCACGCTCACGATCTCTTCCGCAGGCGAGTACGGCCAGCTCACCCTGACCGACGTTCCACGGGTCGAGGCCGTGCACCGGCTCGTCTACGACCTGCTCGAGGCCTACGACGCCCGGCGCACCCTGTCCGGGAGCGGCTGACCGTGCTTCTGATCTGCAGAGGCGGAAGGAGACCTCATGTCGGACCAGAGCTTCGGCCTGGCTCTCAACCCGGGGCCTTTCAGCTCCCACGCCATTTCCAGCGCCGCAAGGACAGGTGGTACGCGGGCGCAGCGCCCGACTGCCGGGGCCGAGGCGCGGGCGGAGGCAGACGCGGTCTGTGACCGCTGTGATCGCGACCTCGGCGAGGGCGACTTCGTCCGCCGGACGGCGGCGGGCACCTGGCGGCACGAGTCGTGCCCGCCGACCCCGACCGCGGTGACCTGAGCCGGGAATCGCCCTCGGTAGTCTCGCCGATCGTGACGGAGCCGGCGTACGACGGGGTCTCCGTCCGCCGGGTGGGACCAGTGGCCGAGCTGGTGCTGGACCGGCCGGCGGCCCGCAACGCGATCTCCACCGCGATGGCCCGGTCGTTGGCGCGCGCCTGTGCCGCGCTGGCCGCCGACGCCACGGTGCGTGCGGTGGTGCTCTGCGCTGCCGGCGAGGCGGCCTTCTGCGTCGGTGCCGACCTCAAGGAGCGGGCGAGCTTCACCGACGCCGACCTGCTGCGGCAGCGGCCGGTGATGCGGGCGGCCTTCGCTGGCGTTCTCGACCTGCCGCAGCCCACGGTGGCCGCGGTGCACTCCTACGCCCTCGGCGGCGGCTTCGAGCTGGCGCTGTCGTGCGACCTCATTGTTGCCGACGAGACCGCGGTCTTCGGGCTGCCGGAGGTCACCGTGGGGCTGGTCCCCGGTGGTGGCGGCACCCAGCTGACGCTGCGCCGCATCGGCGCGGCGCGGGCGGCCGACCTGATCCTCACCGGCCGGCGGGTGGCGATCGAGGAGGCAGAGCGGCTCGGGCTGGTCGACCGACGGGTGCCGGCGGGGGCGGCCCGGGCGGCGGCGCTGGAGCTGGCCGGGCAGATCGCGGCGAACTCGCCGGTCGGCGTGCGGGCGGCCAAGCGGGCGCTGCGGCACGGCGCCGGTGTCGACCTCGCCGCGGGCCTGGACATCGAGGACGCCGCCTGGCGCACGGTGGCGTTCTCGGCGGACAGAAAAGAGGGCATCGCGGCGTTCAACGAGAAACGAACGCCGAGCTGGCCCAGGGAGTGAGCACATGAGCGACCTGCCGCGGTCGATCTCGCTACGCGAGGTCGGTCCTCGCGACGGCCTGCAGAACGAGGCCCCGGTGCCCACCGCGGGGAAAGTGGCGCTGATCGACGCGCTGTCGCGGACCGGCGTGAGCCGGATCGAGGCGGTGTCGTTCGTGCATCCCAAGGCGATCCCGCAGATGGCCGACGCCGACGAGGTCTGGCGCTCGATCGAGCGGGCGGAGTCGGTGCGCTACTCGGCGCTGGTGCCCAACCCGCGGGGAGCGCAGCGCGCCCTCGACGCCGGTTTCCGGGAGATCGAGGTCGTCGTGTCGGCTTCGGACACCCACAACCGGGCCAACGTCAACCGATCCACGGCCGAGTCCCTCGACGACGTCGCCGGCCTGCTGGCGAACGCGCATGAGGCCGGCGCGACCTGCCAGGTGATCGTGGCGACGTCGTACGGCTGCCCTTATGAAGGCGAGGTGTCCGTCGAGCGGGTGCTCGAGGTCGCCGGGCGGGCCGTCCGGGACGGCGCCGACGGGATCTCCTTCGGCGACACCACCGGCATGGCCACGCCCGGACGCGTCACCTCCCTGGTGGGCGAGTTCCGGTCGGCATACGCCGAGATGCCGCTCAACCTGCACTTCCACAACACCCGGGGCACCGGGCTGGCCAACGTCCTCGCTGCGTTGCAGCTCGGCGTGACCGACTTCGATGCCTCGGTGGGCGGGCTCGGTGGCTGCCCGTACGCGCCCGGTGCCAGCGGCAACGTGGCCAGCGAGGAGGTGGTCCACATGGTCGAGGACATGGGGGTGGCCACCGGCGTCGACCTCGATGCGTTGATCGAGGCCGCTGCCGAGGCCGAGCGGCTGGTCGGCCACGCGCTGCCGAGCCAGGTGCTGCGCGCTGGTCCGCGCTCGAGGCGTACGCCATGCTGAGCGCATGACCTCGGACCCCAACTGGCTGGAGATGCAGCCTCGGCAGGGTGGCGAGCGCGGTGAGCATGCGCGCCGTACGCCGAACCGGTTGTGGGCCTGCATCATCGTGATCGTCCTCGGCTTCGTCGCCGGGGGCGTTGGGTTGATCCTGCGCCAGTGGTGGCTGATCGCCGTGGGCGTGGCGATGATCGTGCTCGGCGGTGTCGCGGCAAAGGCCTTCGGCATCATGGAGAACACGGAGTAGAGGCGCTGGGGTGGCTGGTGACCCGGTTCTCCCACCGGCGACTGCACCAGGAGCCGGACGCCGTGAGGTGCTGGCGACGCTGGAGGTACGCCGTCGCCAGCAGGGGATCGCCTAGCCCGTACGGCTGCCGTCGCGACCGACGGCGTTTGGCGCCCTGATCGCGGCTCAGTGGGCGGCGGCGGCGGCCGCAGCGGCAGTGGCGGCGCGGGCGCGGATGGCCGGCCCCAGCAGCAGCGTCCCGCTCGCCACCACCACACCGAGCGCGGCGCAGCCCGCCCACAGCGTCACCGCTCCCGCCAGG
>JBPCOX010000038.1:0-14383 GCA_050999825.1 Mycobacteriales bacterium | reverse complement strand
AGAACGCGCCGTACGTCGCGTAGACGTGCGCAGCGTCCTTCGGGTCGACCGTGATCTCGGTCACGATCCGGTTCGGCAGCACCGGCGCGTGCACCCGGTGCCACTTGCCGCCGTAGTTGGTGTCGATACCAGAGGTGAATGGCAGCCCGATGGACTCCAGGCCCGGGTTGCACCCGTTGCCGCACCAGCCGGCGTAGATCGTCCGGCCACTCGCCTCGAGAGCGGTCACCTGACCACCGGTGTCGTGCACCTTCTTCCAGTCGCAGGCGTCAGCAGAGCAGCGGGTGTTCCACCCCTTGCCCTGGTTGTCCCACACGTACTGCCCGCCGGCCACCCAGTGGTTGATGTTGTGGACGTCGGCCTCGAACGGCGCGATGAACCGCGGGTTCGGGTCGCAGGGCTTGGGCGTGTAGGTGAACGCGCCGCAGGCCGGCGAGATCTCGATGAACGACTGCGTGGAGCCGTCGGAGCGACCGCCGTTGGTGGTCAGCGCCATGTGCAGCGTGACGTACTCGACGACCGCCTTGTTGGCGTTGTCCGGATCCACGATCACGTCACCGCCATCGCCGCCGAACGGCGAGACGATCTGGCCGGCGTTCGGCTTCTGCAACGTCACGCCGTTGTCCTGCAGGCCGCCCCAGATTGCGTCGCCACCGGCCATCCGGCCGATACCGGCGTAGTAGTACTGCAGCGTGTGCAGGGTGCGGTTGAGGTTGGTCCAGCTCACCACGTTGTGCAGCGAGGTGGGCCGGCGCCAAACCCCGCCGTCATTGCCGGCGAAGAACGTGCCGTCAGCGCCGATGGTGGCTGCGTGCTGGTCCGGGTGGGTGGTGTTGGGGCAGGTGTCCAGTGCCGGGTTCGGGTTCCAGCAGGCGAGCGGGAAGTTCCAGTACGGCCCGATCGTGCTCCACTTGCCGCCGTAGTTGGTGCTCTCGAAGATCTCCTCGAGCCCCAGGTAGACGTGCCCGGCGTCCTTCGGGTCCACCAGGATGTACTGGTTGTACCAGGCCTGCTGGCCTGGTGTGCCACCCGACTTGGCCAGCGCCGAGCCCGATCGGGTCAGCTTGGCCGCGTCCGCCACGAGCTTCCACGGACCAGCGGGGTCTCCGCCGTTCATGAGCGTGCGGTAGACGCCCTGCAGGTTGAGGAAGAGCGGGTTCTCGACGACGGCGTACAGGACGTCACCGTTGGTCGACCAGGAGAACGTGGTGCGACCGATGGTGCTCGGGTCCACGTCACCGCTCGGGGTGAGCCGGTGCCAGGAGCCCTTCTCGCCGCCGGTCTTGGAGACGTACCAGCCGTTGTACTTGATGTCATCGGGCAGGGTGCCCCCGCGCCAGCCGAGTGCCGCGAGCACGTAGCGGCCGCCCGTGCCGGGCTTCACCTTCACGTCGGTGAAGAAGGAGTGCCGGTACGGCGAGTTCGTCGGGTTGGGGTCCGGCTTGAGGACGGTGGTCCAGTTCTCGCCCCCCGCGCCGATGGAGCGACGGAGCAGGCCCCGGCTGGTGGACGCGTAGACGCGCCCGGCGCCGTCGAAGCTGATCTGTGAGACCAGGCTGTTCTTCAGCGTCTGGCCGACCTTGTTGAAGGTGCGTCCACCGTCGGCGGAGCGGTAGATGCCCGCGCCTGCGTAGTTCTCGAACGCGGTGTTCGCCTCGCCGGTGCCCACCCAGACCGAATGGTCGCCGGGGTTGACCCGCAGGGCACCGATCGAGATGCGGTCCTCCTGCTGGAACAGCGCCGTCCAGTGAGCGCCGCGGTCGGTGGACTTCCAGACACCACCGTCGGCGGCACCGGCGTACACCGTGGCGCCATCGGTGTCCATGGCCGTCATCCGGCCGCTGACCAGACCGAAGCCAGCGCCGGAGTTGGACCAGAACGGGTCGCGGTAGTTGGCCGTGTCGGACTGGTAGGGGATGTCGGTGATCTCACGCCAGCTGCGGCCGGACACCGGCAGCCGGGCGGCCTGCGCCCGAGCGGCCGCGAACGCCGCTGAGCTCACGCTGGTGCCGGGGGCAGTCCGGATGGCGGCGTACTGCTGGGCGCCGTCGAGGATCTCGCCGCCGCCCTCGACCTCCTGGTCGCCGCCCTTGTCGGCGGCGGCGCGGGCCAACGGCCCGGCCTTCTGGTTCGCATGCGAGCTGGCGACACCGGGCGCCGCTGACATCAACAGCGCTACGGGTACCGCCCCGGCGGCGAGGATCGTGCCCCTCCGCCATCGTCTGGTGGACGTCTTCAAAGGCCCTCCCATGGGCTTCCGGCGGTGGCTGCAGTGCGCAGCAGAGGCCGCCAATGGGACGGAGTGTATTGACCACGGTCGCCGCCGCAAACGGCCATCCGGACCATTTTGCCGGCGGTACGTCGGCCGCTCGGCCGGTGATTATTACACAACGAGACGGCGGAATTACTGGAGGTGACAGTTCCTCCGGCGTTCGACCGACAGCAACCTCCCTTCTGCTCGAGGGCTTGACGCCCCAGTCGCTAACTCGGTGGGTCGGCGGGAGCTGGTGGGTCGGCGGGAGCCGGTGGGTCGGCGGGAGCCGGTGGGTCGGCGGGAGCCGGTGGGTCGGCGGGAGCCGGGTCGCTGATATCAGGAGTGGTCACACCGGGCTCAGCGGCGACCGCGGCCGCCGAGAGCTGCTCACCGTCTGGCGTTGGCCGGTTGCCGCCGCGGCGTGGTCGCCGGCGCCGCGGTCGCCGCGGCTTGTCCTCAGCCGGACGCGCCGAGCCGGGCGTCTCCGAGCTGTCCGACTGCGCCGACCCGGCCGCATCCGCAGACTCCGGTTCCGCCTCCCCCGCTACCGCCAGCGACCCGGTGTCCGGCGACGGCACGGAGCGCGGTCGCCGCGGTCGCCGGGTGGCCGATCGCTTGGTTGCCGCGCGGGTGGCTCGGGCGGCCGCCTTCTCCTCCCTTTCCTGCAGCACAGCAGCGTCGGGATGCGTCTTCACCCACTCAGCCAACGCCGCCCGGCGAACGGCGGACCACGATGACCGGAGCCGGTCCCAGTCTGAAACGCTGCGCTCCCCGGCGGCGGGGCTCTCCGCGATCGACCGCCAACCCGCCTCGCCGGCGCGCTCGAACCGGTCACCACGAACCAGGGAGTCGACCAACCGGACGCCGGCCGCGGCCACCACCTCATCGTCGGTGACAGCCACGATCGCCGTACGCAGTGCCTCCTCCTGCTCGGCGGGCAACGCCGGCGGCGGAGCTGCCCGCGGTGGGCGGTCCGGTCGAGCATTTCGGGGCCCACGACCGCGAGCGCCACCGGGTGTCGAGCCTCGTGATGGGCTGATGCCACGGGCGGCGTTCTCGATGTCCTCGTTGAAACGCATAATCGCGTTGTTCTCGGCGATCACATTGCGGTCCAGAAAGGACTGCCGCTTGCTCAGTCCGGTGGCCTTCTTCTTTCCCGGCACCCGGTTCCTCCCCTGACGTCCCGGCGCGAGCCGCTGCTAGACCCGGTCGCGGAGCCCGGCGGCTCCCTGGGCGCCGGCGCACTGCGCACAGCAGAAGAAGCGGCCGCCAGCCTGGACGCCGTGGCCGATCACCTTGCAGCCGCAGTGCTCGCACACCGGCGCCATGCGGTGGATCGCGCACTCGAAGCTGTCGAAGACATGTACCGCTCGCTGCGCGTGCACCTCGAACGACATGTCGTAGTCGTTGCCGCAGACTTCGCACTGCGCCATGAACCCTCCCGGTTCTCGGTGCCAGCAACAAGTGTGCCCGCCGCTGTCACCCCGGGCGAACTCGGTCCGGCGTGAGACAACAGTTCACCCTTCCTCACGCCGATAGTTTCCGAGCCCGGCGTCGGACGTTCGCCCGACGCGAGGCAGCCTGAAGCCACGCCGACGACGAGGACCGCAACCGTGTGGACGCTGGGTAGCGCTGACGCCGACGACCGGGAGCAACCGCGCGCTCGGCACCGGCGTACCGCCACCTCCGCCCACCCGGCGCAGCGGCAGGCACCGAGCGGCACCGCAACGCTGTCTCCCACCGGCGACGAACGGCCGGCGCCGCAACACACCGCTCCGCGCTGGCTGTCCGAGTACGCGCGCGGCCTGGTCGCCCTCGACTTCTGCGTAGCGGCTGCTGCCGCCGCCGCGGCACCGATCGTCCGCTTCGCCGACGGCTCCTCCTCCGGGTCCGCCTACCTCGTCTGCTCGCTGCTGTTCCCGGTGCTGTGGGTGGTCGCAGCGGCTGCCAGCCGAGGCTACGAGCAACGCTTCGTCGGCACCGGCTCCGAGGAGTACCGCCGCGTCTTCAACGCCGCTGTGCGCTACGGGGCCGTCGTGGCGGCCGTGGCATTCGGCTTCGCCGCACCGATCCCGCGCGGTTACGTCGTCGTCTCTTTCCCGCTGGCAACGGTGGGTGCTCTGCTCGGCCGGTACGCCGCACGTCAGTTCCTCCACGCCCGCCGACGCCGCGGGCGCTGCCAGCACCGCGTCCTCCTCGTGGGCACCGAGCGCTCGATCTCCGAGCTGGTACGCCAGGTTCGCGGCGACACCTACGCCGGCTTCAAGGTGGTCGGCGCCTGCCTGGACCGCAGCGCCGAGAACACCATCGACGGGGTACCGGTGGTCGGTACCTCGCGGACGATTCTCGACGCCCTCTGGGCCACCGGCGCGGACACCGTAGCCATCACCGCCTGGTCGATCCTGTCCCAGCAGCAGATGCGCCAGCTCGCCTGGGACCTGGAAGGCAGCGACATCGACGTCCTCGTGGCGCCGGCGATCACTGACGTCACCGGCCCTCGCATCCACATCCGGCCGGTCGCGGGGCTGCCCCTGCTGCACGTGGAGCAGCCGGAGTTCACCGGCAGCCGAAGGGTGCTCAAGGGCGGCTTCGACCGGCTGGTGGCGCTCACCGCGCTTCTCACGCTCAGCCCGCTGCTGCTCACGATCGCTGCGGCCATCCGGGTGACCAGCCCTGGCCCTGCCCTGTTCCGCCAGGTGCGGGTCGGCAAGGGCGGCCGCGAGTTCGAGATGCTGAAGTTCCGCAGCATGCGCGTTACGGCCGAGGCGGAGCTCGCTGCGTTGATGGCGCAGAACGAGGCCAGCGACGGCCTGCTGTTCAAGATCCGCAAGGATCCGAGGATCACGCCGATCGGCGCCTGGCTGCGCCGGTTCTCCCTCGACGAGGTACCCCAGCTGGTCAACGTGCTGCGCGGCGAGATGTCCCTGGTCGGACCCCGCCCGCCGCTACCAGCCGAGGTGCGCGAGTACGGCGACGACGTCCATCGCCGGCTGCTGGTGAAGCCGGGGCTGACCGGCCTGTGGCAGGTCAGCGGGCGCTCCGACCTGCCGTGGGACGAGGCGGTGCGGCTCGACCTCGACTACGTGGAGAACTGGTCGCTGGCGTTCGACCTCACGATCCTGTGGAGGACCGGGGCGGCGGTGCTCAGCCGGCGCGGTGCCTACTGACGGCGCCGGGTGCCCGGTGCCGTCAGCGGGTAGGCGCCGAGTGGAGGTGCCGCGATGAAGCTGCCCGTACCCGGGCCGGGTGAGCTGGTCGGTGCCCTGCGCGAGCTCACCCGCACGCTGGCCGGCGTGGCGCCGGGCCTGACCCGGGCGCTCGCCCTGGTTCCCCGCACCGAGGAGCTGCTCACCCGGATCGACACCGTGGTGTCCGACATCGAGGCAACGGGGGACCGGGCGAAGTCCCTCCTCGGCAGGACGGAGGATCTGCTGGCGGCGTACCAGGGACCATTGCGCGAGCTGGCACCCACGGTCGGCCGGCTGGCAGAGACGCTGGAGCCGGCCGAGGTGGAGGCCGCGGTCTCGCTGGTGGACCGGCTGCCGGGGCTGCTCGACGCCGTCGACCGCGACGTGCTCCCGGTGCTCGCCCAGCTGCGGGCGGTAGGACCCGACGTCCATGAGCTGCTGGACATCGTCGACGACGTGCGCCGGCTGCTGGCCGATCTGCCCGGTGTCGGGATGCTGCGCCGCGACGGCTGAGCGCCGCCTACGCTCCCGTCCATGACCCCCGGGCTTGCCTATCAGGGCTCGCTGTTCGACGGCGGATCACCCCAGGTCGACGTCTCGTTCGCCCGGCTGCGCCGGATCACCCTCGACGACCGGTCCTGGGTCGACTACTGCCCCGGCTGGCTGCGCGGATCCGACGACCTCTTTGCCGAGCTGCTCGAGGTGGGACAGTGGCGAGCGCGGGAGCTGTGGATGTATGACCGGATGGTGCGCGAACCGCGGCTCACCGCGGGCTGGCTGCTGGGGGACGGTGTCGAGCGGCGGACCTGGACGCGCCACGGCGGGGACGACCGGGAGGAGCAGGGCCGGGCCGACGTCGAGGCTGCGTCCACGCCCATGGCTTGGCACTCGATGGCAACAGCGCTGAGCGAGCGGTACGGCGTACGCCTCGACAGCGTGTGGGTCAACCTCTACCGCGACGGTCGTGACAGCGTCGCCTGGCACGGCGACCGCAACGCCAAGGTGCTGACCAACCCGTTGGTGGTCACCGTGTCGTTGGGAGCGCGCCGGAAGTTCCTGCTCCGTGCCCGGGGAACGACCAGGGCGACGCACCGGCTCGACCCCGGCGGCGGCGACCTGGTGGTCATGGGAGGCGCCTGTCAGCACGACTGGAGCACACCGTGCCCAAGACGACGAAGGCCGTGGGACCGCGGATGTCGGTGACGATCAGGCACTCGGGGGCCGGGACCGAGTGTCCGCCCTCCGTGTCGTGACGGCTTGACTGTCCATTGTGGAGCGTGCATCCTCTAGAGACCCCACAGTGGACGGTCGAGGAGGACGCAGTGGCCGGACTTGAAGCGATGCCGGCACCGACGGCATTGACCACCGGAGCTCCCCATGCGCGCATCGGCGACGCCGACCGCGAGTCGGTGGCGCGGTTGGTCGCGGAGGCCACCGGCGAGGGACTGCTGCAGTTCGACGAGATGGACGAGCGCCTGAGCCGCGTCTTGGCCGCCCGCACGGGCGGTGAGCTCGCCGCGGTCACGGCCGACCTGCCCGACGCCTGGCTGCGGGAGCGGCGTGGTGCGGCGCAGCGCATGCACACCGTGGCCGCGGCTCGGCGCGGCTTCGCCGAACACCTGCGCTGGTACCTCGTCGTGATGGCCGGGCTCGTCGCGGTGTGGGCCACCGTCGGGATGACCGCCGGCCCCTGGTACCCGTGGCCGGTCTGGCCCGCGCTCGGGTGGGGGTTGGGGCTGTTCTCGCACGCGAGAGCGGCCTACACCGGCGCGGTGCCGACCGGCCGCGGGTGGGGCTGCCACGGCCGGGGCCGACCGGCCGTCCCTAACGGCTGAGGCCGGGCGTCTCCCGGCGTACCAGGCGGGTGGTACGACGCTCCGCGACAAAGGACAGGAACGGAACGGTGCCCGCCAGCATCACGGCGACGGTGCGCGGCAGCGGCCAGTGGTACCGGCGGCCGAGGTCGAAGACGGTCAGCAGGTAGCCGATGTAGAGGAAACCGTGCACCGGTCCGATCACCCGAACCGCCACGGGCTGGTCCGCGAGGTACTTCAGCGGCACCGCCACCAGGACCAGGACGACGAGCACGACACCGACGACGTAGGCCATGGCCCGATAGCGGGTGAGAGCCATCACCGCTGGCGTCGTTCCGCGCGGGCGTTCAGCGCGGCGAGGTAGGTGTTGTACGCCGCCAGCTCCTCGTCCTCCGGCCCGTCCGTGCGCGTCGGGTAGCCAGCGGCGGGAGGCGGAGCGCTGCGGCGCTCGGCGCGCCGGGTCACCCGAGCCGGGTCGAGCTCGTCGCGGATCGTCTGCACCCAGAGGTAGAAGCCGAATGCCGCGAACCCGGGCCACTGCAGGGCATAGACGACGTTCTGCAGACCACCCGCCGGCGAGCGGGCGCGGTCCCACTGCCACCAGCCCAGCCGGGCGAACAGCACGGCGACGAGGACAACGAAGGCGTGCAGGGCCAGCCATCGCGGGGCGAGGATCCGGCGCACGCCAGCAACGGTAACGCGGTCGTCTCAGCGAGACCCTGACGCCGGCTACCGCCGCCAGGGACGTGGCTCCGCCTCAGCGCCGGCTCTCGGCCAGCAGCATGAGCACGGTCTCGTCGGTGGTCTGGGTGTAGTCGTCGTACCACTCACCCACCGACGACAGCCGCGCCGGCGCCGCCACCGCCACCACGTCGTCGGCCTGGGCACGGAGCGCGGCCAACGTCGGTGGCGGGCCAACAGGCACGGCGAGCAGCAACCGCCCGACGCCGCTCCCGCGCAGCGCCCCCAGTGCCGCCCTGGCGGTGCCGCCGGTGGCCAGCCCGTCGTCCACCAGGACGACCTCGCGGCCGGCCAGCTCCAACGCCCGGTCGCCGCGATAGCGTCGCACCCGGCGATCGAGCTCGGCCCGCTCCCGCGCCACCGTGTCGGCGAGGTCGCCGGGTGTCAGCCGCAGTCGCCCCAGCAGGTCGGCGTCGAAGACCGGCTCGCCGCCCTCGGCGATGGCACCCACACCCAGCTCCGGGCGGTCGGGCGCTCCGATCTTGCGGGCGACGAAGACGTCGAGCGGCGCGCCGAGAGCCAGGGCGACCTCGGCAGCGACCGGTACGCCGCCCCGCGGAAGCCCCAGCACCAGCGGGTCCCGCAGCCCGACCTCGGCCAGCAGCCGGCCAAGCTCGCGACCGGCGGTGGCGCGGTCGGCGAACCGTCGCTCCCGGCGTCGCAGCATGGCCGTCCCCCTCGGTTGTCCCCCGTCCCACCTTGCCGGACGATCGCGCCCATGGACTCCGAAGCGCTCACGATCGGCGTCGAGGAGGAGTACCAACTTCTCGAAATCGGGTCCGGCGCCCTGGTCTCGCGAGGCCGCGGGGTGCTGGCGGCGGCACAGCGGCTTGCCGCCGAGGCCAGGGCCCGCGGCCAGCTGGCCGGGCAGGTGCAGGGCGAGCTGCCGCTCTCGCAGGTGGAGTGCGCGACCGCGGTGTGCACCAGTCTCGACGACGTACGCCGGCAGCTGGTCGACCTGCGCACACTGCTTCGCGAAGCGGCGAGCGCCGAGGGGTGCGAGCTCGCGGCCAGCGGCAGCCCGCCGATCGCACGAGTCGCCGACCAACGGGCCGACGACGAGGACCCCCGGTACGCCGCGATGCTGCGCGAGCAGGGCTACCTCATCGATCGGCAGTTCATCGCGGGGCTGCACGTGCACGTCGGCGTACCCGACCGGGACCGGGCGGTGGCGGCGCTGGACCGGGTGCGGCCCTGGTTGCCGGTGCTCGTCGCGCTGGCCGCGAACTCGCCGTACTGGCTGGGCGTGGACACCGGCTTCGCGTCGTACCGCACGGTGCACTGGGGGCGGTGGCCGGTCGCCGGCGCTCCACCCGCCTGTGGTGACGCGGCCGGCTACGACGAGGTCGGGCAGGCGCTGATGGCGACCGGAGCCATCCGCGACATCGGCCAGCTCTACTGGCAGGCCCGGCTCTCGGCCCGGTTCCCGACGGTGGAGCTGCGGGCCTGCGACGTGCCCCTGTCGGTGGCGGACTCCGTCGCGCTGACGGGTCTGGGCCGTGCCCTCGTACGCCGCACGCTGGCCGACCTCGACGACGGCGTACCGGCTCCCGGCGTGCGCGCCGAGGTGCTGAGGGCGGCGAACTGGCGGGCTGCCCGGCACGGCCTGCGCGACTGCCTGGTCGACCCGGTGTCCGGCGAGCAGCGACCGGCGGCGGCTGTGGTGGCGGCCCTGGTCGACTACGTCCGGCCGGCGCTCGAGGAGCGCGGCGACCGCGAGCTCGTCGAGTCCTTCGTCGAGCGGCTGGGCACCGAGGGCAACGGGGCGGACCGGCAGCGGGCGGCGTACGCCGGCGGCGGTCTGCAGGCGGTGGCCGGACTGCTGGTCGAAGAGACCGCGCGCTGAGCGTTCAGAACGGCCGCAGCCGCTCAGCGGCCTTCGACGAGCGAGCGGGTCAACGCCACCGCCACCACGAACGTGCGGTAGAGACGCAGCGAGTCGTCGCCGGTCATGGCAACCGTGCGCTCGCCGGTGCGCGCCACTCCGGGCAGTTCGGTGGCGAGCTGGGCCATATCGGCCGTGAGCCAGTCGACCTCGAGTCGCGCAGGGAGCTCGATCGAGGGCAGGGGGATCTCGTCCAGCCGGCTCAACGCCGCGTGCGCTCCCTCGCGGATCCGTCGGCAGGCCTCCCGCGGGTGCAGGGAACGAGCGGCGTGCCGGCTGACCGACTCCTTGACGACGACGCACAGTGCGCCCGGAAGGAACGGTTCCGCCTCGCGGGCGGTGACGTCGTCCCCGGTGACCAGCGCGACCGGCACCCGGTGACGGAGGGCGACCAGGGCGTTGATCCCCGCCTCGCCGGTCACCATCCCGTTGAGCCGGACGCCGGCGACCGCCGCCGGGTTGTAGGTGTGCGAGAGCACCGAGGACGTACCGGCCGAGCCGTGGTAGGAGACGAGGAAGACGGCGTCGAAGGTGTCGTCGAGGCCTTCCATCATGTACGCCGGCTTGCCCCGGCCCGACAAGTAGCCGGCGCCGCCGTGCAGCAGCGCCGGCGGCAGGTTGCGCATGACCGAGTGCGAGTCGTTGACCAGCACCTCGGTGGCGCCGGCGTCGAGGGCACCGTCGATGGCCGCGTTGACCTCGTCGAGCAGCAGCCGCCGGCCGATCTCGTACTCCGGCCCGGGCTCGACGCACTGCTCCCAGTCGACGATGCCCGCAGTGCCCTCCATGTCGGAGGAGAGATAGACCTTCACCGCATCACCCTTGGCCAGAGTTGGTAGTAACCGTTGTAAGCCCTAGCCACTTGTTGCCACCAGTCGCCCGGCGTCCAGGTCAGGCCGGGCGCAGCCGGGTCACCTTCTCGTCGTCGGTGAGCGACCGGGGCGCCGGGTGCTCGACCAGCGCGAGCACCCGGCTGGCCATGAACCGGGCCGTACGCACCGGCGTACCGCTGCGAGTCACCTCGGTGACCTCGACCACGCCGCGGCCGGAGCTGATCTCGACGCGCCGGCCGGCACGGGTGGCAGTGAGCTCATAGGTTCGGGTCTCGCCACCGGCGTCGATCACGATCTCTACCCTGTCGCCTCTCACCCCATGGTCAACACCGCCGCCTTACGGCGTACTCCCGAAGGAGCCCCGCAATGCACAACCTGACCAGGGCGGAGGCGCAGCGGCGCGCCGAGCTTCTGGAGGTGCAGCGGTACGCCGTCGAGCTGGACCTCACGACCGGCGACGAGACCTTCCGGTCGGTGACCGAGATCCGCTTCCGCTGCCACCAGACCGGTGCGGACAGCTACGCGGAGCTCCTGGCGCCGACGGTGCACAGCATCGTGTTCAACGGCGAGGAGCTCGACCCAGCCGCTGTCCTGGACGGTGACCGGGTCGCGCTGCGTGGGCTGGCCGCGTCCAACATCCTCACCGTGGTGGCCGACTGCGCGTACTCGCGTACCGGCGAGGGGCTGCACCGCTTCGTCGACCCGGCCGACGACGAGGTCTACCTCTACAGCCAGGCCTTCCTGTACGACGCGCACCGGATCTTCGCCTGCTTCGACCAGCCGGACCTGAAGGCGGTCTTCGAGCTCTCGGTCACCGCTCCGCCGGAATGGCTGGTCGTCTCCAACGCGGCGGTCGCCGAGTTGGCCGGTGGCCGCTGGCGGTTCGCCCCGACCCCGTCCATCTCTACATACCTGACGGCGCTGGCGGCCGGGCCGTACGCGGCCGTCCACGACCGGCACGGCGACATCGACCTCGGCGTCTACTGCCGCCGCTCGCTGGCCGAGCATCTGGACGCCGCGGAGATCCTCGAACTCACCAAGGCGTCGTTCGACCACTACCAGCGGGTCTTCGACTACCCGTACGCCTTCGCCAAGTACGACCAGCTCTTCGTGCCCGAGTTCAACGCCGGGGCGATGGAGAACCCCGGCGCGGTGACGATCCGGGACGAGTACGTCTTCCGATCGAAGGTCACCGACGCCGCCCGGGAGCAGCGGGCCGACACGATCGCGCACGAGATGGCGCACATGTGGTTCGGCGACCTGGTGACGATGCGCTGGTGGGACGACCTGTGGCTCAACGAGTCGTTTGCGACGTACATGAGCCACCTGACGGTGTCCGAGGTCACGCGGTTCACCAACGCGTGGACGACCTTCTGCAACTCGTGGAAGGGCTACGGGTACCGCGCCGACCAGCTGCCCTCGACGCACCCGATCTCCGCCGATGTCGTGGATACCGACAGCGCGCTGCTCAACTTCGACGGCATCAGCTACGGCAAGGGCGCGGCGGTGCTCAAGCAGCTGGTCGCCTGGGTCGGCCGGGAGGAGTTCCTCGCCGGCGTACGGGCCTACTTCCGCGACCACGAGTTCGCCAACACGACCCTGGCCGACCTGCTGGCGGCGCTGGAGAAGGCCAGCGGGCGGGACCTCGCCGCATGGGCGGCGGCCTGGCTGCGGACGGCCGGGGTGAACACGCTGCGCCCGGCGGTCCAGGTCAGTGCCGGCGCCTACACCTACGTCGCGGTCGAGCAGGAGGCGCCGGTCGAGCACCCGACGCTGCGCCCACATCGGGTCGGCATCGGTCTCTACGACCTCTCCACGGAGGGGCTGGTACGGCGGCAGCGACTCGAGATCGACATTGACGGAGGCCGGACGGAGGTGAGCGAGCTCGCCGGTGTGCGGCAGCCGGACCTGCTGCTGGTCAACGACGACGACCTGACCTACGCCAAGATCCGTCTTGACGAGCGGTCACTTGCGACCGTGATGGAGCATGCCGGCGAGATCCGCGAGTCGCTGCCGCGGACGCTGTGCTGGAACGCCGCCTGGGACATGACCCGCGACGCGGAGCTGCCGGCGCGGGACTACGTCCGGTTGGTGGTCGCCGGGGTGGCGGCCGAGGACGACATCGGCGTGGCCCAGTCTCTACTCGCCAACGCTCGAAGCGCCGCGATCTTCTACGCCGACCCGGCGTACCGGCCGGAGCTGCTGCGCTCGCTCGCCGAGCTGTCCCGGCGGCGCATGAGCGCGGCCGAACCCGGCAGCGACGTCCAGCTCGCCTCTGCCCGGGCCTTTACGCTGGCGGCCACCACCGGGGATGAGGCCGTGGCCGTTCAGGCGATGCTCGACGGCACCGCGGTGCCCGCCGGGCTGAGCATCGACGCCGATCTCCGCTGGCACCTGCTGCTGCGGCTGGTCGATCTCGGAGCGGCCGGGGATTCGGAGATCGACGCCGAGCTGGACCGCGACCGCACCGCGACCGGCGAGCAGCAGGCCGCGGCAGCGCGCGCCGGCCGCCCTGAAGCCGCTGCCAAGGCAGCCGCGTGGGCGGCGTTGGTCGACTCGAACGCACTGTCCAATCGGCTGGTCACCTCCACCGCGGGCGGCTTCTGGCGGAGCGAGCAGCTCGCCCTCTGCCGGCCGTACGTCGACCGCTACTTCGCCGCGTTGGCACAGATCTGGCGGACCCGAACCCCGGAGATCGCCCGCCAGCTGACCACGCTGCTCTACCCCTCCCTGCTGGTGGAGCCGGCGACGCTGGCGCGAACCGACGTCCACCTCAGCACGGCTGACCTCCCGACCGGGCTGCGGCGGCTGCTCGGCGAACACCGGGACGATGTCGCGCGGGCGTTACGGGCACGAGCGTGCGACAGCGCCGCCACGCCGGCACGGTGAAGCAAACCGCTCCAGCGACGCCGTCGGCGCGCCGATGTGGATGAAGCCGGCGACAGAGCCGGTGTGCCGGACACTGGTCCGCCACGACTCCATCGCCACATGCGTCGCTCTCCGCCACCGCCACTCGTGCAGGGCAAGCGGCCAGCATCGACCGGGGGGCCATGTCTCGCACCGGCCGCTTCGCGGTGATCGCCGCACTGGTAGTGACGGTAGCCGGCTGGCCTGGGAGCTCGGAGGCGGCGGTCGGCGCCCAGACGACGTTGCGCGGCACGTTGCTGGTGGCGCACCTCGACCCGAGGCCGGGTACGCCGGCTGCGGGCAACATCGTCTACGCCCTGCACTCGGGCGGGACCTACTACGACCTGCGTGTCATCGGCACGCCGCCCGCCCCTGTCCCGGCCACCGTCGAGGTCACCGGCAGGCTGTCCGGGCGGGTGCTGGATGCAACCGGTCCTGGAGGGGCGGTGCGGGTCGTGGCCTCGGCCGCCGCGCCGAACGCCATCTCGGGTGTCGGCCATCTGCTGGTGCTGCCGGTGAGCTGGCCCGGGGCACGGCCCACCGCCTCCACCGTCGAGATCCAGCAGACGCTCTTCGACACCGACGACCGCTCCGTCTCGAGCTGGTACCGGGACGTCTCGCGCGGCGCCTGGAGCTGGGTCGGCTCCGTCACCCCGGTGCTCGCGATCGACGACCCGCGCGGCTGCGACTACTCCAGCCTGCTCACGATCACCAGCGAGGCGAAGGCAGCCGCCTCGGCCGCCGGCTACCCCACGGCGAGC
>JBPCOX010000277.1:0-3022 GCA_050999825.1 Mycobacteriales bacterium | reverse complement strand
AGGTGAACGAGCGGTCCTCGAACACCGAGATCTCGACCGGCACGACCTGACCGCGCTGAGTCTCGGTGGCGGCGTTGTACTGCTTGCAGAACTCCATGATGTTCACGCCGTGCTGGCCCAGCGCCGGACCGACCGGCGGCGCCGGTGTCGCGGCGCCGGCCTTGATCTGGAGCTTGACGATCGCGGCGAGTCTCTTCTTGGGGGGCATCTGTCCTCAGTCCTCAAGGGGTGCGACGGGAGCGGTCAGACCTTGCTGACCTGGGAGAACGACAGCTCGACCGGCGTCTCGCGACCGAAGATCGACACCAGCACCTTGAGCTTCTGCGCGCCGGCGTTGATCTCGTTGATCGAGGCCGGGAGGGTGGCGAACGGGCCGTCCATGACCGTCACCGACTCGCCGATCTCGAAGTCGACGACCCGGGGAGCCGACGCAACCTTGGTCTCCGGCGCCGGCGCGAGGATCCGCACCACCTCGTCCACCGAAAGCGGGGAGGGCCGGTTGGTCTGTCCGACGAACCCGGTTACGCCCGGCGTGTTGCGCACCGCCGACCACGACTCGTCGGTGAGGTCCATCTGGACGAGCAGGTAGCCGGGAAAGACCTTGCGGGTGACCTGCTGCCGCTTGCCGTTCTTGATCTCGGTGACCTCCTCGGTGGGCACCTCGATCCGGTAGATGTAGTCCTCCATGTTGAGCGAGACGATGCGGCTCTCCAGGTTGGCCTTCACCTTGTTCTCGTAACCGGCGTAGGAGTGCACGACGTACCACTCGCCGGGGGAGGCCGCCAGCGCGCGGCGGAACTCCTCGGTGGGGTCCTCCTCGGCGACCTCGGGAGCGTCCTCCGGCACGACCTGCCCCGGCCCGACCTGCTCCGGCCCGACCTCTTCTGCTGCGGTGGCGTCTGCCGCCGCGGCACCCTCGTCGATCTCGGGCGGGTCCTGCGTCGATACAGTGTTCTCGGACACGGGTCTTCCTCGCTAGACGGACGAGACTGCGCCGGCGGCTCAGCCGAAGACGGCCAGCACGGCCTTGGCGAACAGCACGTCGAAGCCGGCCATGAGCGCCACCATCACGGTGATGAAGACCAGCGCGACGGTGGTGTAGGTGATGAGCTCGCGGCGGGTCGGCCAGATGACTTTGCGTAGCTCGGCCACGACCTGCCGCCAATACAGCGAGAGCCGACCGATCGGCCCACCGCCCCGGGCGCCCCGGCCGCCGGTCGCCGGTGCCGGCCGGTCCGCTACGCGCTCGGTGAGCGCCGTGGAGCCGCGCGGCTCGCTCACTGGTCCTCACCGTCCTCGTTGTCATGGCGCTGGTCGAGCGGCTGGCAGGGCAGGAGGGACTCGAACCCCCAACCACCGGTTTTGGAGACCGGGACTCTGGCCAATTGAGCTACTGCCCTCTGCCTCGAGGCTCTGCCGGGTCCGGCCGTGCAGGAGCCGGGCGTTGAGCCCGGGGGCCAGTGTACGACGGCCGCGGCCGGCGGGTCGACCTCCCGATCCGGCTGGACCGTGCGGCCCGCGCTGGGGCAGCATCCGACCATGGCACTCGTCCCCCCGCCGCAAGCCGCCGGCCCGCGCTCTGACGCCGTACGGGTCTCCGCCAGAGTCGCCGGTATCGCCGAGTCGGCCACCCTCGCCGTCGACGCCAAGGCCAGGGATAAGAAGTCCGCGGGCGAGGACGTGATCGGCTTCGGAGCCGGCGAGCCGGACTTCCCGACCCCACCGGAGATCGTCGAGGCGGCGGCCGCGGCATGTCGGAACCCACGCTTCCACCACTACACGGCGACGGCGGGCCTGCCCGAGCTGCGCGCCGCGGTAGCCGAGAAGACCGGGCGGGACTCGTCGTACGCCGTCACTCCGGAGCAGGTGCTCGTGACCAACGGCGCCAAGCAGGCGGTCTACCAGGCATTCGCCTCGCTGCTCGACCCCGGTGACGAGGTGCTGCTGCCGGCGCCGTACTGGACGACGTATCCAGAGGCGATCCGGCTGGCCGGGGGCGTACCGGTCCCCGTGCTGACCGACGAGTCGACCGGCTACCTGGTCGAGACCGCACAGCTGGAGTCCGCCCGTACGTCGCGCACCCGGGCACTGCTGTTCTGCTCGCCGTCGAATCCGACCGGCGCTGTGTATTCGCCGCCGGCGACCGCGGCGATCGGCCGGTGGGCCGTGCAGACCGGCACCTGGGTGGTCACCGACGAGATCTACGAGCATCTCGTGTACGGCGACGCGGTGTTCACCTCGATGCCGGTCGCGGTGCCGGAGCTCGCGGACCGCTGCGTCGTGGTCAACGGGGTCGCGAAGACCTACGCCATGACCGGCTGGCGGGTCGGCTGGATGATCGCACCGCCGGACGTGGTCACCGCTGCGGCCAGCCTGCAGTCGCACCTGACCTCCAACGTGAACAACGTCGCGCAGGCGGCCGCCCTGACCGCGGTACGCGGGGATCTCGCCGCGGTGGCGCAGATGCGCGCCGCGTTCGACCGCCGCCGCGGGACGATGACCCGGATGCTCAACGACATCCCGGGGGTGGTCTGCCCCGAGCCGCAGGGTGCCTTTTACTGCTATCCGTCGGTGCGCGAGCTGCTCGGCCGCAACCTGCGCGGTCGGCGGGTGGAGACCTCGGCCGACCTGGCGGAGCTGGTCCTCGATGAGGCGGCCGTCGCCGTCGTACCGGGTGAGGCCTTCGGTACGCCGGGCTATCTGCGGCTGTCCTACGCACTCGGGGACGACGACCTGGTAGAGGGCGTCTCGCGACTGGACCGGCTGTTGCGAGAGGTGCCCTGACCCGGCCGGCCAGTTGAGCGGTGGTTCGGGCGCGGCGAGCGCTACGGCCTGGTCTCAGCCGAGCTGGACGACGGCGCGGGCGGCCGTCAGCACCTTGCTCCCGCCGGAGCGGGCAGTGAGGGCCACGACGACCCGGCCCGCGTCCAGCTTGTCCTCCACCACGCCGCTCACCTCGAGCGTCGCGCCCTCGTCGTCGTCCGGCACGACGACCATGGACGAGAAGCGGACGCCGTACTCG
>JBPCOX010000221.1:0-4919 GCA_050999825.1 Mycobacteriales bacterium | reverse complement strand
GAGGGCGCGCAGCAGTGGCTCGATCAGGCTGGGCGAGTCGGGCGAGGTCACGCACACAGATGTCGGCCGGCCGGCCGGCCGGCTTGACGTCGTACGGTCAGCCGATCACCGCGATGACGTCGCCCTCTTGGACGAGGTCGCCCTCATTCACCCGCAGTTCGGTCACCGTGCCGGCGGTCTCGGCCATGACCGGGATCTCCATCTTCATCGACTCGAGGATGACCAGGGTGTCGCCGTCCTCGACGGGGTCGCCGGCCGCGACGAGAACCTTCCAGACATTGGCGACCATCTCCGCCCGCACTTCCCCCGCCACGCCACTCCCTCGCTAGTCGCTGGGCGCCGATCCAACCACGCCAGGTCGGCGAGCGCGCTCAGCCGGCCCGCATCCGATCGACCAGGCCGGTGTCGTAGTTCCCCGAGCAGAACTCGGCGTTGTCGAGCAGCTCGAGAAAGAACGCCAGGTTGGTCTTCGGCCCGGTCACGGTGAACTGTCCGACCGCTGCCCTGGCCCGCGCCAGGGCCTCCTCGCGATCGGCGCCGTAGGTGCACAGCTTGGCCAGCAGCGGGTCGTAGAAGGGCGTGACGGTGTTGCCCTCGGCGTACCCGGAGTCCACCCGTACGCCGTCGCCGCCCGGCTCCTCCCACCGGCGAATCACGCCAGGCGATGGCAGGAAGCGCTTCGGATCCTCGGCGTAGACCCGCAGCTCAAGCGCCGCTCCGGTGGCCACCACCGCCCCGGGGTCGAAGCTCACGTCCTCACCGGCGGCGATGCGCAGCTGCTGCTCGACGAGGTCGAGCCCGGTCACCAGCTCGGTCACCGGATGCTCCACCTGCAGCCGGGTGTTCATCTCCAGGAAGACGAACTCCTCGCCGGCCACCAGGCACTCGACAGTGCCGGCGTTGCGGTAGCCGACCGCCTCGCCGGCCCGCACGGCCGCGTCGAGCAACCGGGACCGCAGCGCCGGGGACACGCCCGGCGATGGGGTCTCCTCGGCGACCTTCTGATGCCGGCGTTGCACCGAACAGTCGCGCTCGCCGAGCGCCACCACCCGTCCGTCGGCCAACCCCAGGATCTGCACCTCGACGTGGCGGGCCCGTGGCAGGTAACGCTCGAGCAGGATGGCGGGACTGGCGAAGAAGCGATCGGCCCGGCTGCGCGCAGTCTCGAACGCCGTCCGCAGCGCCGCCTCGTCCGCCGCCACGCCCATCCCGATGCCGCCGCCGCCGGCTGCCGCCTTGACCATCAGGGGGTAGCCGAGCTCGGCGGCGACCGCGACCGCGGCTTCCACATCGGGAACCGGCTGGGAGCTCCCGGCCGCCACCGGTACGCCGGCCGCCGCCATGGTGTTGCGGGCGGTGATCTTGTCTCCCATCGCGGCGATGGCGTCCGGGGAGGGGCCGATCCAGGCCAGTCCCGCGTCGAGCACGTCCTGTGCGAAGTCCGCATTCTCGGCGAGGAGGCCGTAGCCCGGGTGGACCGCCTGGGCACCGGTCTGACGCGCCGCCTCGATCACCTTGGCGGCGTCGAGGTAGGACGCGGCCGGCGGGGCCGGGCCGAGCAGCACCGCCTCGTCGGCCTCGCGGACGTAGGGCAGGGTCGCGTCCACCTCGGAGTACACAGCCACCGCCCGAAGGCCGAGGCGCTGCACCGTGCGAATGACGCGGCGCGCTATCTCGGCGCGGTTGGCCACCAGCACCGACTCGAACACCGTTGGCCACCTCCCGAAGTTGAGCGACCTGCCTCCCGGCCGGCGAGAGCACGCAGCAGACTAGCCAGCGTGGCTCTCGTGATCCTGGTGCTGGTCGCGGCCGTCGCCGTCGGCCTCGCCGCCGGCGGGCCGGTGGGCTCGAAAGAGGAACCGGTCCGGGGCTGGCCGCTGCTGCTGCTCGCCGTGCTCGCGCAGGCGGGCGGCGCGCTGTTCGGAGTGCTCGGCTACCGGGTCGGCCTGGTGCTGTCGGCGGCACTGGCCGGCGGGTTCCTCGCCGCCAACCGCCGGCTGGCCGGCGTACCGCTGGTGACCCTCGGGCTGCTGCTCAACGCGCTGGTCGTCACGGCCAACGCCGCGATGCCGGTGTCGCGGTACGCCGCCGCGCGGGCGGGCGTGGACTTCGCGACCGCGGTGCCCGCCGGGGACCCGCGGCACGAAGCGGCCGATCGCAGGACGCGGCTGGCTGCACTGGGCGACGTCGTACCACTGCCCCTGCCGCCCCGCCGCGAGGTGGTGAGCCCTGGCGACTGCCTGCTGGCCGCCGGGCTGGCGCTACTGGTTCTTCGAGGGGTGCGGCCACGTGAGAAGGTGGTCGGCAACCCGGGAAGGAGCCCCAGTGGCCAGAAAGTCGCGTAAGCGCAAGGCCCGCAAGCACAGCAAGGCCAACCACGGCAAGCGGCCGAACGCCTGACCCCCTCAGTCGGCCCGGTACTCGACCTGGCCGATCTCGACCCGGACCTGACAGAGCCGGAAGAGCACCCGGTCTCGCAGCCCCTCGGGCGCGGGGTCGGAGCAGCAGCGGGCAACCAGCATCTTGACCTCCTGCTCCAGCCCGTACCTGCGCAGGCATGGGCCGCACTCGTCGAGATGGGTGCGGATCCGCCAGCGGTCGTCGTCGGTCAGCTCTCCGTCTAGATAGAGGTAGACCTCGGCGAGCACGTCCGCGCAGTCCGGCTCGTCGGGTTTCTCGGAGCTCATGCCGGTGCCCCCTCGGACCGATCGGAGGGGACGGTCACCGCGTCGCCGTTCGGGCGCAGGAAACCGCGGTCCTCGGCGTACTGCTCGAGGGAGGCCCGCAGGCCGCGCCGCCCGCGGTGCAGGCGGGACATCACGGTGCCGATCGGCGTACCCATGATCTCGGCGATCTCCTTGTAGGAGAACCCCTCGACGTCGGCGAGGTAGACCGCCATCCGGAAGTCCTCGGGCAGTGCCTGCAGGGCTTCCTTGACGTCGCTGTCCGGCAGGTGGTCGAGCG
This sequence comes from Mycobacteriales bacterium, assembly GCA_050999825.1. Lineage (GTDB taxonomy): Bacteria > Actinomycetota > Actinomycetes > JALYNC01 > JALYNC01 > JBPCOB01. Next base: position 1,955 of record JBPCOX010000221.1, on the reverse strand, counting down.
CCTCGATCTCGGCCGAACGCAGCCCGGTGGAGGTGTGCGACTCGGCGCGGGCCAGCTGCCAGTCCTCGATGGCGTCGGCGCCCGACTGCTGCGGTTCCCGCTGCCGCTTGCGGTAGGTGTTGATGAAGGTGTTGGTCAGGATGCGGTAGAGCCAGGCCTTGAGGTTCGTGCCCTCGGTGAACTGGTGGAAGGCCGCGAACGCCTTGACGAAGGTCTCCTGGACGAGGTCCTCGGCGTCGGTCGGGTTGCGGGTCATCCGCAGGGCGGCGGAGTAGAGCTGGTCGAGAAAGGGCAGGGCGGTGGCTTCGAAGCGGGCGCTGCGCTGCTCCAGGGTCTCCTCGACCGGACCCACCCCCTCCGCGCTGCTAGGCCCTTGCCCCGAGGATACGCGGGTCGGCGCGCCTCGCCGGTCGGGCCGTACGGCGCCGGGGCGGCTGCGGATGCTCGCGTGCCGGCTGCCCGTCGGGCGGCCACGGCTCGGCGTCAACTGGCCGATCAGGGCTCCTCCGACGACTAGGGGTTCGACCGGGCGAACGCGACCGGCTCCCGGTCGATTCCCGCCAGCCCTTACCATGGCCTCCGTGACGGACGCCTCCCCGGCCGTTGAGCAGTACCTCGAGACGATCTACGAGCTCGAGGAGTCCGGCATTCCGGCGATGCGCGCACGGCTCGTGGAGCGGCTGGGCGTGTCGGCGCCGTCGGTGTCGGAGGCCGTTGGGCGCCTGGAGCGTGAAGGTCACGTCACCCTCGACCCCAGCCGGGTGATCCACCTGACGCCGAGTGGTGAGCGCATGGCGACCGCGATCATGCGGCGCCATCGGCTGGCCGAGCGGCTGCTCGTCGACGTGCTCGGTGTCCCCTGGCACCAGGTGCACGAGGAGGCCGGCCGACTCGAGCACGCGATCAGCGCGAACCTGGAGTCGCACCTGGTCGCACTCCTCGGGGACCCCGCCACCTGTCCGCACGGCAATCCCATCCCGGGGTCCAGCCATGCGGTGGACGTCGGACCCACGGTGCCGCTTTCCGAGGTCCCGCGCGGGGGGTTCGCGATCGTCCGGCGCATCGACGAGGAGCTGGAGAACCGCGCCGACTACATGCTGCTGCTCGAGCGCTGCGGACTGGTGCCCGACGCCGTCGTCGAGGTCGTGGGCCCGGGCACCGAGGAGTTGGCGCTGCGCACGTCCACCGGTGCGGCCGCCGTACCGCTCGGGGTCGCGGCCAAGGTCTTCGTCACCGCCGGCGCCGGCGCCGCGGAGTAGCCGGCAGGGTCCACGACGCGCTCGAGCCACCCGGCAACCGCGCGTACGACGTCCTCCACGCACTGCGCCGCCGTACGCCCGTCGGAGCGACGGCAGCGGAACGAGTGATCAGCGCCCGGCACCCCGACCAGCTCGATGGAGGCCGGCAGCGCAGGGAACTCCGTGGCGCTGCCGAAGGCGTCCCGGGCACCCTGCACCACCAGGACGGGCACCTGGACGCCGAGCAGCTCGTCGAGCCGGCTGGTCCCCCGGCCGGAAGGCCGCAGCGGAAAGGCCAGCACGAGCACGGCGGCCGCGCCCATGGCCGCGGAGCTCCGGGCGGCCACCCGGGCGCCGCTGCTGCGACCCCCGACGACGAGCGGCAGCCGGGCGAGTTCCGGTCGTGCGCGCAGCCCGGCCACGACGTCGTACCAGGCCGAGTCGAGCCGCCGAGACGGGGGCGGTGTAGGGCGGCCGGCCACGCGGTAGGGCTGCTCCACCCGGGCGACGGCGTACCCGGCAGTTGGCAGCGCGGCGGCCAGCGCGGCCAGGTCCGGCGCGTCGATCCCCCCTCCGGCGCCATGTCCGAGTACGACGAGAGCCCGCGCGTCGCCGGGCGGGACGGCTAGCTCGGCCGCTGCCGGGCCCTCGCCGGTGGGTAGGACCGAGCGGCTCAGACCGTGGCTCCGGTCGGCCACACCTGGCGCATCCGACGGC